>CAZJBR010000009.1:0-1907 GCA_964544435.1 uncultured Methanosarcinales archaeon | reverse complement strand
AAAGTCGTCTTTTGTGACAGAAGTCCTGTTGTCCCTTATTGCAAAATAGCCTGATTCTGTGCATACCGCCCTTATCTCAGCTCCGCTGAATCCTTCCATCCTGGCTATCAAGTTTTCGGCATTAATGTTCTTCTCGAAGCTCATGTTTCTAGTGTGTATATTAAATATGTCAAGTCGTGCTTCTTTGCTGGGAATTGGGATATTTATCAGCCTGTCAAGCCTTCCGGGCCTCAGAATAGCTGTGTCCAGAATGTCTTTCCTGTTGGTTGCTCCGATAACCTTTACATTGCCCAGCGGCTTGAAGCCGTCAAGCTCTGCAAGAAGCTGCATAAATGTCCTGTTGACCTCTCTTTCGCCTGAAGTTCCCACCTCTACCCTTTTTGATGCCAAAGCATCCAGTTCGTCGATAAAAACAATTGCAGGGGCTTTCTTTCTTGCAAATTCAAATATCTCTTTTACAAGCTTTGCTCCTTCACCGATGAATTTCTGCACCAGCTCAGAGCCAACAACCTCTATAAAGGTGGAGTTTGTAGAAGCAGCGACTGCTTTTGCCAGCAATGTCTTGCCAGTTCCTGGCTCGCCGTACAGCAAGACCCCTTTTGGCGGAGTGATGCCGACTTTCTTGAATAATTCCGGCTTTTTTAATGGCAACTCTACAACTTCCTGTATTTCCTTTATTTGGGTGTCCAAGCCTCCAATTTCCTGCCATGAAATTGTGGGTTTTTCAACAATTACAAATTTCTCAACATTAAACCGCCTTGTTATCGGAACCTTTCTTATAACTGTAAGGTTTTTCTGCTCCACAAGTACCAGATCGCCTGACTTGAGCTTATCGCATTCGTTGGAAATGTTAACAAGAAACTGGTTGCCGTTTGGTATCTTGATGATGGAGGTGTTTCCAAAAAGCTCCTTGACCTCGCAGACCATTAATGGGGATGATTTGAATCTTTCAATTTCTTCCTTGAGCCTGCTGAGAGTTTCCTTAAGAATCCTGTTTTCATCCTCGTAAGGATTTGAGGAAGTTGAATAGCCGTACATCACGCTGTCAATTATGCTCTTTGGCTTTGCTTCTTTTGCTGGCATTTTATTTTGGAGTTATTTATTTAATATAAAAGGCTTTTGGGTTATCAAACAAATTTCCCTACTTTCATCACCAAAACACCATCAGCATAAATTGTCGGATTTTTAACTACAACATCAACATGGAATGGCACATCAACTTTGCCGCCGAAATGCTTGCTGTTGCCGAAGGCTATGTGGCACGTGCCTGCCACTTTCTCATCTTCCAAAACATTGCCTGTTATTCTTGCCCTGTGGTTTGTGCCGATGCCTAGCTCTGCAACATTTTTATAGAGCTTGTTTTTTAATGATTTTTTGAATTGATTTGCAATTTTTCCTCCATTAACATCAACAATGAATCCATTCTTAACATAAATTTTGACATTTTTGTCGACTTTTCCCATGCCTCCAACGCTTGCATCAGTAACAATTATGCCGTTAGTCTTGCCTTCCAAAGGCGCAATGAATGTTTCTCCGGCAGGCAGATTTCCAAATGCTCCTTTTTTTGTGTAGATTCCATCATCGCCAATCCATTTTCTTCCTTTAACGTAGAATTCAATATCCGTTCCTTTTTTCGTTATTACTCTTATGATATTTTTATTGTTTAATTTTTTAATGAGTTTTTTGTTAATTGCCTTAATCTTATTAAAATTAATATTTAATGCCCTTTGCATCGTGTCTTTTGTAATGCCTGGCATGCTTGCTATTCTCGCACCCGTTTTAATTGCATTTTCCCTTGCTCTTGTGTGGCTCAAAGATTTTGTTGTTGGCATTAAAACCACATCATGATTTAACATTTCATCTGCGATTTTTTGTGGAGGTTCTTCTCCATGAGCTTTTGGTATGGT
>CAZJBR010000008.1:11803-13588 GCA_964544435.1 uncultured Methanosarcinales archaeon | reverse complement strand
CGATACGTTCAAATTTTACCTTGCCAGATTTTCTTTCCAGTATTCAACTACTTTCTTCAAGCCATCGTCAAGGCTGTATTTTGGCTTCCATCCCAGTTTTTTCCTGGCTCTGCTGGAATCCAATGACAAGAAATCCTCAACAACAGGCCTCCACGGGTAATTTGGCGGAAATGCATATGCGATCTTCCCGCTGAAATCTGTGAATTTCCTGACTTTTTCTGCTATCTCTTTCATCTTTGTCCTCGAGCCTGTGCCGAAATTAAAAGTGTCGTTCACCATTGATGACTTGAGCATTTTTAGATACGCATCCACATGATCATCGGCGTACATCATGTCCCTGACAGCATTCGGAGTGCCGAGATAAACAGTTTGGTTCTTAAGCATTGTTGTAATCAGGTATTCTGTCACAAATCCAGAATTGTGCTTTCTTCCGAATGTATTGCATGCTCTGGATATCACATAAGGCAGCCCGAATGCCTTCTGGGCCATCCTGATGTAAATTTCGCATGCAGCCTTGGATACAGCATACGGGCTTGCGGGATTCAAGCTTAAGTCTTCCTTGAACGGAATTTTCTTCGGCTGCCACCCGTAAGTTTCCATTGTCGACGCAAAAATAAACTTTTTGAATGAATTTAATTCCAATGCGGCATGCACCAGATTGATTGTTCCCATGTAATTGGTTTCATTGAATTCCAGAGGCAGCTCAAATGAATGCCTCACGCTTGTCTGCGCGCCAATGTGCAGAATATACTGCGGAGCAATATCCTTTACTATCCTTTTGATGGAATGAAAATCAGACAAATTCCCATACCGTACATCTAAATTGCTTACGATGTCTTTGATGGGCTCGAACATGCTCAAATTTGAGCCGACCCTTACCAAAGCAGCCACCTCATGCTCGTTCTCTTCGACAAGCTTTCTCGCAACTTCGCTTCCGATAAAGCCCGTAACCCCCGTGATAAGAACTTTCATTTTAAGCCTCCTTCAAAACGCCTATCTTTTCTTCAACAATCGCCAGGTCCTTCATTGTGTCTATTGTGCGCCAAAATCCGAAATACTTGAAAGCCTTTATTTTTCTAATTTCAGCAAGCTTCACAAAGGTTGTTTCTTCTATAGAGCCGCGCTCGGGCAGATAGTCTTTAATCTGCTTATCAAATAAATAAATTCCGGAGTTGATAAAGCAGTTGTCAATGACCGGCTTTTCCCTGAATGCTGTTATGCTGAATTCATGGTCTATGTCAAGAATTCCATAAGGGCTTCTTAACGGATAAGCCATTAAAGAAGCAATGGGCTTGTGCTCATTATGAAAGGTCAAAAAATTCTTTATGGACAGGTCTGTCAGCTCATCGCCGTTCATTGCAATAAATGTCTTGTCGTTAATCTTCTTGTTTTCTATCGCAAGCCTGAAGGCATCTCCAGTTCCTTTTGCATTATGGTGGTCATTAAACAGTATTTCAGCGCTGAAATGCTGCTGCTTTAAGTAGTCGATGATGGCTTCTTTTTTGTAGTCAACGCCAAAAACAATGGTCTTTATCTCATTCTCTATGAGCCAGTCAACAATCCAGTGCACCAAAGGCTTGCCTCCTATTTCTATCATGGGCTTTGGTATGTCCTGGGTGTAAGGCATCAGCCTTAAGCCCCTTCCCCCAACAAGCACTACGGCAGTTTTGATCATTTTGAATTAATGTCAGTTAGGACGTCGATTTTATAAATTTAACCCTTCCAAAAAACGAAATTTTGCACCACAACCTTTATAAATCTCCCGCTATTCCTCATGACCATTAA
>CAZJBR010000008.1:10768-11786 GCA_964544435.1 uncultured Methanosarcinales archaeon | reverse complement strand
GCCTGAAAAGATTGCCTTTTCAGTACAGTTGATTAAACTGTTTTCTACAAAAGGTTGTCAATAAAAGGCTTATTTTGCAAGAAAAAACATAGGCACACCAGTCTGTGGCCCAATTAAAATAAATTAAAATAAAATGCCAAGGACAAGAAAACCACGAGCAGGAAGCATGCAGTTTTGGCCAAGGGTCAGATCCAGGTTCAGCTACGCAAGGATAAGAAGATGGCCGTTAAGCAAAGAAACTAGACTTTTGGGATTTGCGGGCTACAAGGTCGGCATGACTCACCTGCTGATTAACGACAGCCGCCAGCATTCCCTGACAAAAGGGACAGAGATTTTCTGCCCGGTCACAATCGTTGAGTGCCCTCCGCTCAAGGCTGCTTCTATCATGTTTTACAAAAATACCCAAAATGGAATAAAGCTCGTTTCTCAATTGTTCGCTGATTCTCTCGACAAGGAACTGGAAAGAAAGATTACAGTTCCAAAAAAGAAAGGCAATGATGCAAACGATTTTGATTTTGTAAGATTGCTCTGCCACACCCAGCCAAAACTGACTATTATCGGAAAGAAAAAACCCGAGATGTTTGAGATTGCAATCGGAGGGCAAAAAGAGCAGCAATTGGCATATGCAAAAGAAAGATTGGGAAAGGAAATTCTTGTGAGCGACGTTTTCAAGGAAGGCCAGAACATGGATGTTCACTCTTTGACAAAAGGAAAGGGGTTTCAGGGGCCTGTCAGAAGATTCGGAGTGCAGCTGCGCCACCACAAGTCTGAAAAAAGCAGGAGAAACCCGGGAAGCCTGGGCGCGTGGAACTCCCAAGGCCATATCATGTGGAGAGTGGCGCATGCTGGCAAAATGGGGCACCACTTAAGGACAGAGTACAACAAATGGCTTGTTAAAATAGGAAATAAGTCTGAAGAGATTAATGCAAAAGGCGGTTTTGTTCATTACGGCACTGTCAAGAACCCTTATCTTCTGGTCAAAGGCTCTGTCGGAGGCTCGCAAAAAGGCCTCATAAGG
>CAZJBR010000008.1:9547-10758 GCA_964544435.1 uncultured Methanosarcinales archaeon | reverse complement strand
AGATCCGGCAAGGCCGAAAAAATCTGCCGATGAAGCGCCTCAAATAACATATGTGAGCGTTGAGTCAAAGCAGGGAAGATAAAATGAATCTCGACATTCTTGACGCATCAAAAAACAAGACAGGCGAAATAAAATTGCCTTCACAGTTTGCTGAGGAATTCAGGCCGGATATAATACAAAGGGGCGTTCTGGCAATCCAAAGCCACAAAAGGCAGAAGTATGCCGCGGGCAGCGAGGCCGGAAAAAGGGCATCAGCAAAATTATCAAGGAGAAGAAGGGACTACAGAGGCTCATATGGCATCGGAATTTCAAGGGTTCCGAGAAAAATCATGACTAGAAGGGGAACGAGAATGAACTGGGTCGGGGCGTTTGCCCCTGGCACTGTCGGAGGAAGAAGAGCCCATCCGCCAAAATCTGAAAAGATATGGTGGAAAAAAATAAACCAAAAAGAAATGGCAAAAGCAATCAGGAGCGCGATTTCCGCGACTATAATGAAAGATGTCGTGGCGCAAAGAGGGCACTTAATGCCGAGCAATTACCCTTTTATTTTAGATGACAAGTTTGAGTCAATACAAAAATCAAAAGAGCTTCTTTCAGCATTAAGAAGCATGGGCTTTGAAAGCGAGCTGTCAAGAGTCGAGGAAAAAAGCGTAAGGGCCGGAAAAGGCAAATCAAGGGGAAGGAAATACAAAAAAAAGAAAGGCCCCCTGATTGTTGTTTCAAAAACTGAAAGGCTGATGAAAGCCGCATCAAATATTCCCGGCATAGACATTGTGGAAGTTAAAAGCCTGAATGCAGAGCTGCTTGCCCCAGGCGCGAAACCCGGCAGGCTTACCCTGTGGACAAAAGCATCCATTGACATTTTGGAAAAAGATAATTTGTTTAAGTAAAATGGACCCATACGACATAATAAAGCATCCCCTTTCGACGGAAAAATCCATACGGCTGATGGAGACAGACAACAAGCTGATTTTTGTTGTGAACAAGAAATCGTCAAAGAAGGAAATAAAGAAGGCCATAGAGGAAATGTTCAAGGTGGAAGTAGCAAGTGTCAATACTTTTGTCAATCCAGAAGGCGAGAAGAGGGCTTATGTAAAATTCTCTTCAAAAAATCCGGCCATTGACATAGCGACTCAGATGGGGCTGATGTGAGGCAATTAAAATGGGCAAGAGCTTAATCCAGCAGAAGAGGGGCAAGGGAAGCCCAAGGT
>CAZJBR010000008.1:7055-9537 GCA_964544435.1 uncultured Methanosarcinales archaeon | reverse complement strand
CAGGGCGCCAAGCTTTAGGTACAAAGGAAGGGTAAGTTTTGCGAGATACGAGGAAGGCAAGGCAATCAACGCCCAGATTACAGATATTTTGCACAGCAGCGGCCACAGCGCCCCATTGATGGAATTAAAATACAGCAACGGCGAAGTTGGATTAATCCAGGCTCCGGAAGGCGTGAAGCTGGGCGATAAAATAGAAATGGGAAATGAAGTTGAGCTGAAAACAGGAAACATACTGCCTCTGAAAAGCATTCCTGAGGGAACGTCTGTCTTCAACATAGAATCAAATCCTGGCGACGGAGGCAAGTTCGTTAAGGCAAGCGGGGCTTTTGCAAGGGTGATAACAAAAACAGAAAGCGGGATTGTCGTGGAGCTGCCGTCAAGCAAAAGAAGGACATTTTCGCCGGAATGCAAGGCGGTAATCGGAGTTGTCGCAGGGGCGGGCAGGACAGAAAAGCCGTTTTTGAAAGCAGGCACACGATTTTACGCAATGACTGCCAAGAACAAAGTTTGGCCAATGGTCAGCGGAACGTCAATGAATTCCGTCAATCACCCGTTCGGAGGCTCAAGCTCCCATGCAAAAGGGCGCCCGACACAATCATCAAGAAACTCGCCCCCAGGTAGAAAAGTCGGAAAAATCGCTCCAAAAAGGACAGGCAGGCGCAAGAGGTAAAAATGGCGAAGAAGGAATTCACTTTCAAGGGAAAATCAGCTGACGAATTAAAAAAGCTGAGCCTGAGCGAGCTGGCAGAGCTGCTCACTGCAAGGCAGAGAAGGACGATAAAAAGGGGATTTACAGAGCAGCAAAAGATACTCCTCAAGAAATTAAGGGCGAACGAAAAAAATATTGAGACCCATTGCAGGGACATGGTGGTTTTGCCGGAGATGATAGGCAAGTCAATAAAAGTCCACCAGGGCAAGGAGTTTGTCCCTGTTCTTATAGAGGAGGGCATGATAGGCCATTGTCTTGGCGAGTTTGCACTGACAAGAAAGAAAGTTGCCCACAGCGCCCCGGGGATAGGGGCTACAAGATCAAGCGCAAGCTTGTCTGTGAAGTAATATAGAAAATGAAAGGCTACACATTCAGGAATTACAACAAGGAGCATATGGCAAGAGCTGTTGGAATGGCTTTGCCGATTTCATTTAAGCAAAGCGTTGAAATCTGCAGTTTCATAAGAAACAAAAACGTTATTCAGGCAAAAAAAATGCTGCAGCAAGTTATAGATAAAGAAGCAGCCGTTCCGTTCAGGCGGTACAACTGGGACTTGGGGCATAAGAAGGCTATAGGGCCCGGCAGGTACCCAATGAGCGCATCAAAAGAATTCATTAGATTAATAGAAAGCGTGGAGTCAAATGCGCAGTTCAAGGGCATAAACACATCCAACTTAATCATAGCGCACATAACTGCCCACAAGGCAGGTAAGGCGTGGCATTACGGAAGAAAGTCAAGAAGAAAAATGAAAAGGACAAATGTAGAAATTTTTGTCGAAGAGAAGTCAAAAACAGAAGAAGGGAAAGAATTAAAGCAAAAAAAGTGAGGCTGATATGATTGAAAGAAAATTTGTGGCGCAGAAAATAAAGGAATTCCAGATAGAGGAATACATAACCCAAAGCCTTGAAAATGTGGGGCACAGCCGTACGAAAATGATAAAAACCCCGCTTGGTGAAAAAATAGTGATTTTTGCATCAAGGCCCGGCTTGATTGTTGGAAGAAAGGGCCAGAACATAAAGCAGCTCACAAGGACGCTCAAAAAGAGATTCGAGCTCGAAAACCCGCAGATAGAGATAAGCGAGGTTGAAAACCCAAATCTTGATGCGCATATAATTGTTGAGAAGATAGTGGATGCATTGGAGAGATTCGGCTCGGAGAAGTTCAAAGCCATAGGCCATAAGATAATGACAGACGTCTTAAGGTCTGGCGCGCTTGGGATTGAGATTGTCATAAGCGGCAAGGTGCCGAGCGCAAGAGCAAAATCATGGCGCTTCTACTCTGGATATTTAAAAAAATGCGGCGATATTGCAAATTATGTGAGAAAAGCCGATGCCCAAGCGCAGCTGAAGACCGGCATAATTGGAGTTAAGGTAAGCATAATGCCCCCTGATCTTAAGCTGCCTGACGATATAGAATTGGTGGATAAACAAGAGATTAAGGTAGAGGAGATAAAAGAGGCTAAGCAGGAAGCTGTTAAAGAAGAGCCCAAGAGAAGAAGGAAGAGGAAAAATGAAGGCGAAGGAACTAAAAGCAATGAATGAGCTGGATTTGGAAAATAAAATAATTGAATTGAAGAAGGAGCTGATGAAGGCAAATTCACAGATAGCGACAGGCACCATACCAAAAAATGCCGGCAAAATAAAAGAAGCAAGAAGGACAATCGCAAAAATACTTACCGTAAAAAGGCAGAAGGAGGAAATTAAAAAGGAATGAGTGAAATATGCAATACTTGTGGCTTGGTGAAAGAGCTGTGCGTTTGCGAGACTATAGCAA
>CAZJBR010000008.1:899-6950 GCA_964544435.1 uncultured Methanosarcinales archaeon | reverse complement strand
TCCGAAGAATAAATGCAGCGACCTCAAATGCCCGTTCCACGGAAATTTAAGCGTCAGGGGTAGGCAGTTTACAGGCGTGGTTGTATCTGCAAAAATGAGAAAGACATCTGTCATAGAATTTAAGAGGCTTAATTTTTTGAAAAAATACGAGCGATATGAGAAAAGAAGGACAAAGCTGAAGGTTCACAACCCTGAATGCATAAATGTCAAAGAAGGAGACATTGTGAGCGTCATGGAATGTCGGCCGTTGAGCAAGACAAAGAGCTTCGTGGTTATTCAAAAATTAGGAGAAGAGAAGGGATTCAAGGAGAAAATGGGGGCAAGGGAAGCCGCAAAAATTGTTGCAAAAAAGGAAGAAGAGCCAAATCCCAAGGTGGAGTAAATGCAGCCTCTAAAAGCCAGAGTAACAAGGGCATTGCCAGTGGGATGCAAGATTGAGACATGCGACAATTCTGGCGCAAAGACAATCAGGGTCTTTACTGTCAGGGGCCTGAATACTGTCAAGGGGAGGATCCAGAGCTGCGGCGTAGGAGACTTGGTCATGGCTTCTGTTGTAAGGGGCAGGCCCGATATGAGAAAGCAAGTTGTATTTGCCATCATAGTAAGGCAAAGGAAGGAATACAGAAGGGCTGACGGCACGCGTATAAAATTCGAGGATAATTCAGCGGTTGTTTTGAAAGACGACAAGGGCAATCCAAAAGGAACTATTTTCAAGGGCGCAATTGCCAAGGAAGCATGCGAAAGATGGCCGGGCATCGCAAAAATAGCCAGCATAGTGGTGTAGCAAAATGAAGCGATTTTCAACTGAATGGAAAAGCAGCAAAAAACCGAGAAAGCAGCGAAAGTACAGGCTAAGCGCCCCTCTCCATATCAAGCAAAAATTAGCGCACTCTCACCTTTCAAAGGAACTAAGGAAGAAATACGGCAGGAGAAGCATTGGCATTCGAAAAGGCGACCGGGTTAGAGTAATGCGCGGCAGGTTCAGAAAGCACGAAGGCAAAGTTGAGAGCGTCAGCATAGGGAAACCAAGCGTATTGGTGAGCGGAGCGGAAATAACAAAAAAAGACGGAAACAAGAAACTGATTGGGATAAATCCTTCAAACCTTATGATAATGGAAATGAACCTGGATGACAAATTAAGGCAGAAAATTTTGGAGAGGAAATAAATGGGAAAAACTCACTTGAAAAGGCTGGTGGCTCCTAAAATATGGCAGATAAGCAGGAAAAAACTCAAGTTTGTGACAAAGCCGGCTCCCGGTCCGCACAGCATGGAAAACGGCATGCCTCTTGGCGTGCTGCTTAAAGAAATATTGAATTACGCGAATACAACAAGGGAAGCAAAAAGAATACTGAATGCCGCCAGCATAAAAGTTGACTGCAATGTGCGAAAGGACATAAGGTTTTTAGTGGGGTTTTTTGATACAATAGAATTCACAGATATAAATGAGCATTTCAGGGTGATGCTGGACAAAAAAGGCAAGCTCAGCCTGATAAATATTAAAAAGGAGGAGACGGCACTAAAGCCATGCAAAATCATCGGAAAGACAATGGTGAGGGGCAAGCTGCAGCTGAACCTCTACGATGGCAAGAACATCATATCCGATAATGGCGCCTATGCGGTAGGGGATACAGTTCTTTTGTCATTGCCTGAGCAGAAGATCAGCAAGCATCTGAAGCTGGATAAAGCATCAACAATCTTTTTGACCGGCGGCAGGCACATAGGCGAAGTCGGTAACGTTGAAGATATAACCAAGAATAAAATTATCTACAAGGACGAAAACAATAATTTGGTGGAAACATCAAGAAAATACGCATTTGTTATAGGCAGCGATAAGCCGCTGATTACCGTAAAATAAAGATGAACTCAATGAAGGATATAAAAATCGAGAAGGTCACACTGAACATTGGAGCAGGTAAAGACCAGGCAAGGCTAGAGAAAAGTCTGGTTTTGCTCAATACTATAGCCAGCGCAACTCCGATAAAAACAATCACAAGCAAGAGGATACAGGAGTGGGGCTTAAGGCCGGGATTGCCGATCGGCTGCAAGCTTACGTTAAGAAAAGGGAGGGCTGTGCAGCTGCTTCCGAGGCTGCTGGATGCAGTCGACAAGAGGCTGAGGGAAAAGCAGTTCGACGACAACGGAAACATAGCTTTCGGAATTCGAGAGTACATTGACATTCCGGGAGTTAAATACGATCCCAAAATCGGCATAATGGGGCTTGAGGTTTGTGTAACCCTCGAGAGGCCAGGATTCAGGATCAAAAAAAGAAGGCTGCTGATGAGAAAAATACCAACGAGGCACCGCATATCAAAGCAAGAGGCGATAGACTTCATGAGCAAGAATTTCAGCATAAAAATCGGGGAAGAATAAGCATGACTTACAGCGATTACAGAAAGGTATTCAAGCAGCTGAAAAGCAAGCCTGCTAAGATGCAGAAATACATAAAGCATAACGCGCCAAAGTCGAGGAAATACGGCAGGGCAACAAAAAAATGCAGGAGATGCGGCAGGCCCGGTGGCTACATAAGCAAGTATGGCTTAAGGCTTTGCAGGACATGCTTCAGGGAAATTGCAACAAGCATGGGGTTCAAAAAATACAGTTAAGGGTGAAAAATGTTAAACGATCCATTGGCAAACATGATGTCTCTGATATTGAACAACGAGGCAATCGGCAAGTCAGAATGCATGATAAAGCCCGTCTCTAAGGTAATCAAGGAACTGTTAAGGGTTATGAAAGAAAATGGGTATATAGGGGATTTTAAGGAAGTGGAGGACAGCCGAGGCAACTACATAATGCTCAGCCTGGTTGGAGGCATAAACAAATGCGGCGTAATAAAGCCAAGATACGCTGTCAAAAATGCAGATTTTGAAAAATTTGAGGGAAGGTATCTGCCCGCCAAGGACTTGGGCATACTTTTTGTTTCAACGCCAATGGGAATTATGACGCATTACGATGCCAAATCAAAAAAAATGGGAGGAAGGCTTTTGGCCTACTGCTATTAAATGAAAGAACGACAGGCAAAAAGGAAAGGGAAAATAGCAAAAGAAGTGGCTTTGCCAGACGGAGTAAGCGCTTCAGTAGGCGGCGGATTCTTGCTAATCAAAGGCCCGAAAGGGGAAGTAAGGAGGGAGCTGAGGCACCAAGGCATTTCAATAACCGCTGATGCCAGTAAAATCTTATTGGAGTCAAAAGGCGAGACGAAGGAAGACAAAAAAATTATTGGGACATGGGCAGCGCACGCAAGGAACATGGTCAGCGGCAGCCTGCAAAATCATAATTACACGCTGAAAATATGCTCGGGGCATTTTCCGATGAATGTAAGCCTAAGCGGCGGCAAGCTTATTGTCAAGAATTTTCTCGGGGAAAAAGTGCCTAGAGTGCTGCATTTAAAGGAAGGCGCTAACGTAAAGGTCGAGGGCGATTTAATCCATGTTACAAGCGCAAGCAAGGAAATTGCAGGTCAGGTGAGCGCAGACATTGAAAAATTGACAAGAAGGCCGGGCTATGATAACCGCATTTTTCAGGACGGCTGTTACATTATCATAAAAGACAGCAGGGAATTAAAATGAACCAGACACTTTTGGAGATAAGGAACAGTCTGAAGGAAAGAAAGCCGGAATTTATCAGGCAGGACAATCCCAAAAGAATGAAGCTCAACTACAAGTGGAGGAAGCCGAAAGGAATCCACTCCAAGATCAGGCATCATTTCAAGGGAAGAAGAAAAATGCCGTCTCCCGGATATAAGTCGCCGGCAGAGGTTAGTGGCCTCCATTCCTCAGGATTAAAAATTGTTAGAGTATTCTCGCTTGATGATGTATCAAAAATAAAAAACGGCGCAGAAGGAATAGTAATTTCAAAAAGCGTAGGGTCTAAAAAAAGGCTCGAACTGCTCAAAAAAGCAAAAGAGCTCAATATAACTGTTTTGAATTTAAATGCGGAAGAGCATATCAAGAAGATAGAGGATATGATTAGCTCAAAAAAATCTAAAACAGCAAAAGAAGCAAAGAAAGAAGTCAAAGAAAAGCATGTTAAAGAAATCAAAGAGCAAAAAGAAGAGGATAAGCAGGCTGCGAGCGGCGAAACGAAAAAAGAAGCTGAGAAAAAGGAAAAAGACAAATTATTGACGAAAAGGGTGTAAAATGCTTGATGTGCAGAGGAGGCTGGCGGCGCAGATATTGAAATGCGGCAGGAATCGGATTAGATTTGACCCTGACAGGCTTGATGAAATAAAGGAGGCCATCACAAAAATCGACGTGCGCTCATTGATAAAATCTGGCGCAATATCCAAAAACAGGCTGTTGAATACTTCAAGATTTTGGGCCAGAAAAATCAAAAAGCAAAAGAAGGAAGGCAGGCAGAAAGGCTTTGGCTCGAGGAAAGGGAAGGCATCAGCAAGAGGAATTAATCCAAAGAGAAAGTGGATGAATAGAATAAGACTGCAGAGGGGATACATAAAATCACTTAGGGACATGGGAATCATTGAAGGCGATATTTATCATGAGCTTTACATGAAAAGCAAAGGCGGCTTTTTTAGGAGCCTAAGGCACTTGAAGCTTTACACAAGCGAAAAAGGAATAATAAAAAAATGAAAAGAAACAAAATTGCTTCAGTCCCTTTCAGAAGGAAGAGGCAGGGAAGGACCAACTACAGGAAACGGCTGAAAATATTAATGTCCAGCAAGTACAGGTTTGTGATAAGAAAGTCTTTGAAAAATTTTCAGGCATCAATCATAGAATACAAGCCTCAAGGCGATAAGACATTATTCACGGTAACCTCCAAAGCTTTAGATAAATTGGGGTGGAAAGGCGAAAATGGAAATGTGCCTGCCTCTTACTTAATCGGGCTGCTCGCAGGAAAAAAGGCTGTTGAAAAAGGCATTGGCGAAGCTATACTCGATATGGGATTTAACCAGTCCACTAAAGGCTCAAGGCTGTATGCGGCGCTTGCCGGAGCAATAGACGCGGGATTGAAGATTCCGTTCAGCCCTGATATTTTGCCTTCAAAGGACAGGATATCCGGAGAGCATATTGCAAAATACGCAGGCACGCTGAAAAATGACGCCGAACGATACCAAAAGCAGTTCTCAGCTTACTTGAAGAAAGGGCTGAATCCGGAAAATATAGTAAAACACTTTAATGAAATCAGGGGTAAGATAAATGGCTAGGAAAAAGGCAGAGGAAAAAAAGGAAACAGAAGAAGCGCCAAAGGCAGAAGAGGCGCCGGTTGAAGAGGTATTGCTTGAAAAGCCAAAAGAGGGGCTGGCTGTTGAACTTGGCGAGGTTAAAGAGCTTGAGGAGCATATAGTTGAGGAAGTCAAAAAGAAGGGAGCTTTTGAAAAAGAAGCGTGGAAGCCAAAAACATCGCTTGGCGTCAAGATAAAAAACGGCGAAATCAGCGACATAAACTACATACTTGACAGGAGGATAAAAATACTCGAACCTGAGATTGTCGACGCTTTAATGCCGAATCTTGCAACTGATTTACTGATGGTAGGCCAGGCAAAAGGAAAATTTGGCGGAGGGCAAAAGAGGATATTCAAGCAGACCCAGAAGAAGACCCAGGAAGGCAACAAGCCGAAGTTTGCAACATTCGCAGTTGTCGGGAATGAAGACGGGTATGTTGGCGTAGGGTACGGAAAATCAAAAGAGACAGTTCCTGCGAGGGAAAAAGCAATAAGGCAGGCAAAGCTCAATATCATAAAAATAAGGAGAGGTTGCGGCAACTGGCGCTGCGGCTGCGGCGATTTGCACACAGTCCCTTTCAAAGTAGCCGGAAAAGCAGGCTCTGTTGAAATAACACTGATGCCAGCTCCTAAAGGCACCGGGCTGATAGTTGAAAAAGAATGCCAGAAGGTTTTGAAGTTTGCAGGCATAAAGGATGTGTGGTCAAGAACAGAAGGCCAGAGCAGAAGCAAGCTGAATCTGCTGTACGCATGCTTTGGCGCCTTAAAGGAACTGATGCATTTCAAAATAAGCCAAAAAGACGCGGAAAGACTCCACATTGTGGAAGGCTCCCCGCTGATAAAGGTATAAACATGGAATCAAACAATT
>CAZJBR010000008.1:0-742 GCA_964544435.1 uncultured Methanosarcinales archaeon | reverse complement strand
CATCGGCATGCTCAAGAAGGCAAAAGATTACATAACCTGGGGAGAAATTGATGAAGATACATTCAAAATACTTGTCGAGAAGAGAGGAGAGGAATTCAAAGGCTTAGAGACCGATTCAAAGGGAAAAATAAAGTATAATGACTTCATGCTTGTAAGCAACAAGAAAATAAAGAAATATTTCAGATTAAATGCTCCAAGAAAAGGATTGGGAAGGAAAGGCATAAAGCATTCCTTCAAGCAGGGCGGCGCTTTGGGCTACAGAGGGGATAAGATTAACGAATTGATTAAGAGGATGGTTTAGAAAATGCAAAATAACATTTCGGTAGGTGTTATTGCAAGAAACCTTATTAGTGATTTTAACCTTAAATTAGGTGTCGATTCAGATTTGGTAAAGAAAGGTCAGGAACCTAGTAAATCCGAGAGACTTTACAAAATTTTTAAATTATATCTCGGTGGGTTTGATGTAAACGAGATTGTTTCATTTTTAAAAGAAGATATGGTAACTCAATATAACACCATTCAAAAACAACTCCACACTAAAGATGAAATATACCAACTGGAATTTGATGCTCTACTAATGGCTAAGGAATTTACTAATGTTCCTGACAGACTTTTAATTGAAACAATTGAAAGGTCAAGACCAGTGATAGAAGATATGATAGAAAGATATGAAAAACTAAGAGGTTGGAAATGACAGTCAACAAGCGCAAAAAGAATGAAAGGCAGCGGGGCCATAAAACAC
>CAZJBR010000007.1:12394-13910 GCA_964544435.1 uncultured Methanosarcinales archaeon | reverse complement strand
TGGAGGCGATAAAATGGGAAAAGGAAAGAAAGGAAAAGGATGCTGCTAAAATTGCTGGGGTGGATTGAAAATGGAAAAGGCGAAGAAAAGTCTCGATGAAATTTTGCCATTGCTCTTTACAAGGGGGAGAGATATGGCAGGGGAAGGAAACAGGAGCTCAAATATGGACGTGCTTCGTGTTAGGATTGTAAAAGATGGTGCATCGTATGACGTAGTATGTAAATTTTATCCTCATATGATGCTGCATTCACCGACACCAAAAGCCGTCGAAAGTGTTGTTATTGGTTTACCGGGAAAACGGATGGTCATCGACTGTCATAATGCTGAAAATGAGCACGTCCTTACGAGATATAACTTACCAAGTGATTACGAAGGCGGTCTAGAAAGATTTTCCAATGACCTCTATGGGATTTTAATGGAGTATAAGCTTAAAAGTGAAATTGAGGTGCCAAAATGAATAAACAAATAATCTATCTTTTGATTTTTATTTTGAGCATCGGATTTGTTTTTGCCGATGCAGGGGAGTTTGCAGAGGCAAAAAAGCTTATTGATGCAAAAATTCCGTGCTCTAAACTGACAGAAAATCAATTGGAGATAATTGGAGATTACTTTATGGAGCAGATGCATCCGGGACAGGCGCATGAAGCAATGGAAAAAATGATGGGCGGCGAAGGCTCTGAAAGCCTAAGATTAATGCACATCGCAATGGCAAAAAGGCTGTACTGCAACGACTTTAGCGGCTCTGCGAATTACGGAATGATGGGATACGGCATGATGGGTGCAGGATTAAACACGGCAACAAGCTATGGGGGGATGATGAACATGATGGGAAGCAATCTTGGATATGGTATGATGGGCTCGGGTTACGGAATGATGGGAAATTATGGATATGGCTATCTGGGATTTATCAATTTCCTGTCATTAGTTTTGGCGGTAGGGCTCATTATAGTTGTATACTTGTGGATAATAAAGCTATGGAAGGAAGTGTTCAAGAAAAGGTGATAGAATGGGAAAACTAGATGGAAAAGTTGCAATAGTGACAGGCTCAAATAGAGGCATCGGCAAAGGCATTGCAATTGCTTTGGCAAAAGAAGGCTGCAAGGTTGTTGTTAACAGCTATAAGGAAGATGAAGATGCTAGAAAGACAGTTGAAGAAATAAAAAAACTTGGCGCAGACTCTATATTTGTAAAGGCAAATGTCATAAGGGAAGTGGATATGAAGAGTTTAGTCGAGCAGACAGTTAAACATTTTGTCAGGCTGGACATAATGGTCAATAATGCAGGGATTCTCGTGCAGGGAACAGTTGATACACTTACAGAGCAGGACTGGAACAAGCAGATGGATGTGAACCTTAAAGGGGTTTTCTTTGCGACAAAATATGCAGTTATGCAGATGAAAAAGCAGAGCACAGGCGGAAGGATAATTAATATTTCATCGATTGCCGGCCTGGTTGGATTCCCGGGCATTTCCGCTTATTGCGCATCAAAAGGGGGGGTTACAGAATTCACAAGAGAA
>CAZJBR010000007.1:0-12212 GCA_964544435.1 uncultured Methanosarcinales archaeon | reverse complement strand
GGACGAATCAAGCTTCATAACAGGCCATAATCTTGTTGTTGACGGGGGATGGACTGCGCGTTGAATAAAAGTTGGTGGTGGAAGTATGAGAATAAAAATGAAAAAACTTAATTCTAATAAAGTGGCATTGTCATTAAGCGCAACGGCATTGATTGTGTATTTAGTTTGCCTGGTTTTTGTTGCAGTTGCGCCGTTGGAAGCAACAATAGCAGTAAGCAATTCTTTGTTCCACGGCATTGATTTATCTGGCATTGCGACAAAAAGAATTGAACTCGCAAGCACAACAATGGGATTAATCATAATTTTTGCCGGCACTTACGTAATAGGCTATTTATTTGCGGCAATATATAACTTAATTGGAGAAAAAGCCCGATAAAATGGAGAACTCCAAAGAGATTTACATATTATTTGCAGTGTTAGCTTTAACTCTCATTCTTGGCGTCTATGTAATCTTAGGTTATGTCAACGGTAAGGATAAGCCGCTGGATAATTCAAATCTGGCGAATTTTCAAGCCTTAACCAACAATGAAAACAATGTAGAGTTCCAAGTGACGCCGTTAAGCTCTTCAGAATTTCAGATTGCAATAGATACCCATTCTGTTGATCTGGATTTTGATTTGGCAGAAATTTCAATGTTATACGACGACATAGGCAATGAGTATAAGGCGATAAAATGGGAAGGCTCTGAGCCAGGCGGACATCACAGAAGTGGAATATTAAAGTTTCCAACGGTAGATAAGAATGCAAAATTGATAAAGCTTGTTATAAAGGACTCAACAGCAAGGGAATTTGAGTGGAGGCAATAAAAATGAAATTGAAGGTATTACTTATTGGGATTTTATTTTTGACCATGATAGTGGCTGCAGGATGCTCGCAAAAAGCAGCAGAATCACTTCCTGTGCAGGAGATAACAATGTTTAAATCCCCTAATTGCGGTTGCTGTGATATTTGGGCCCAGTATATGAGGAAAGAAGGCTTTCAGGTCAATGTTGAGAATGTGGCAAACATGGAAGCTATAAAGTCAGAGCTGAAGATTTCAAGACAGCTGGAAAGCTGCCATACTGCCAAGATTGGGGAATACTTTGTAGAAGGCCATATACCCATTGAAGCCATTAAAAAACTAATGACAGAAAAGCCAGACATTGCCGGAATTGCGATGCCGGGCATGCCATCAGGATCGCCTGGAATGCCAGGGAGGAAGAGCGGAGAATGGGTGATCTACTCAGTAAACCATGACGGTACTTACAGGGAGTTTATGAGGGTTTAATAACACAATGAAAAAGCTTACACTATTTTTAGCTGTTACATTATTGGTAAGCGCAGAGACAGTAAGAGCTCATTGCCCGCTCTGTACTTTGGGAGCAGCTGCGGCAGCGGGAGGCGCCGCACTCTTGGGAGTCAGCAGTACAGTAATCGGGCTCTTCATCGGAGCTTTTGCGGTATCTACAGGATGGTGGATTGCCCGCATGATCAAGAAACAGCTCGTACCATTCCAAAAAACCGGGATAGTGGTATTTTCTTACGCAGCAACTGTGATTCCAATGTTGACTTTATTTCCAGATATCCGGCCACTATACATACCATGGATGGGACAGTATGGTTCAACCTTTGTGCTAAATATCTTTTTGATTGGCTCATTGTTGGGAGGGTTCATTGTAGCGATTACACCTCAGATTAGCAAGAAAATTGGAGATTTAAGAAACGGCAAAATGGTCCCGTATCAGGGCATCGTGCTTACCTTGAGCTTATTGTTGATTGCCGGAGTTCTTATACAATTTATGTCATAAAATGGCTGAACGCATGGAAAAGGAAGTTGAAAAATGGATGAAGAAGATTGAGGAGATGAAGAAGGGGGAAGCCGACCTTTCACGTGACGAGGATTTAAGCATAGCCCTCATGAATCTTGTTAGCCTCGAGGAGCACTTTTATTTCACGGCGATGAAAACCCAAAATCAGAAATATCTTGAGTTTCTGAAGTCAGTGCGCAATATGAGGAAACAATTTCTTGGTAAGATTGTTACCGACCCTGTCGGGGAGGAATGGTGCATCAGCAAGCACCTTTTGGCTGCAAGCATGCGCCTATATGAAGTCGGTTGCAAGGAGCTTTCCACTAAAGGCGCGAAAGAAGCAAATCCTTACTTTCATGCCGGATTTGAATTGTGGTCTCTTTTTTTCGCCATTAACTTAAAGATGGTTGAGGTGGAGAAACTGCAGGAAAGCGCAATGGGCGAGGAAGATAAAAAGATGGGCAAGTTTTCAGCAATCATCAAGAAAATTGTCGACTGCTGCAAGGAATGGTAAACAAACCCACTGTGAGGCAAGAAGTATTAATAAGAATTTATTGCAAAGAATTAAAAAACATTGGGCGAAAAGCAGATGATTAGAATGAGACAAAATTTAGGCAAAACCGACAGGATTTTGAGGTTTGCACTGGCATTTTGGTGGCTAGGGCCATTTGCACCAACATATAATGTCGAGTGGGTAAACTGGGCCATATTCGTTGTTGGCTGGATTGCATTGGTTGAGAGCTTCACAGGATGGTGCTGGATACACAATGCTTTAGGCATCGACAATAAAGATCAATAATTTTGCAGATGGTTAAAGAGATTAAAAAATCAGGAAAAAAATATTTTGAATGCGAAGCGTGCAATTTTGTGTATAAAGATAAAAGAATCTCCAAAGAATGCGAAGCTTACTGCAAAAAGAATCATGCCTGCAGCACAAAAATAACAAAACATGCAATTAAGATATGAAGATGGCAAAAGACCCAATATGCGGAATGGAAATTGATGAGAAAAAATCTGAGTTTAGTCTTGTCGAAAGCGGGAAAAAATATTATTTCTGCAGCAAGAATTGCTATGGCAAGTTCAAGGAAAAATCAAAGCTAAAAACAGGTAAACCGATGTTAAAAAACGCATTAAACAAAGATCCATTGAGAAAAAAAGCAATAGATAAAGAACCAATAAAGAAGAACATTGAAAGAAGAGTTATTTCAATTTCTGGAATGCACTGCGCCTCATGCGCCCAAACAATTGAGAAAGCATTGTCAAAAACTGAGGGCGTTGTTAAAGCTTCTGTTAATTTTGCATCCGAAAAAGCCAGTATTGAATTTGATAAACTCAAAATAGACGAAGCCCACTTAAGGGAGGCAGTCAAGAAAACAGGATACAAAGTGACAGGGGAACCAAAATCAGGAGATGCTGTAGAACTAAAGCTGAAAATTATTGGCATGGACAATCCACATTGCGTTGGCACCATAACCAACGCTCTCAATCTGGTAAAAGGGATATTATCCAAAGAATTGTATGTAAACCGGAATGCATTCATAAGATATGATCCAAAATTAACAAATGCCGATGAAATAAAAAAAGCGATAAAAAATGCAGGCTACAGCCCGGTAGAACAAAAACAGGGCGCTGATGCAGAGAAAGAAGCAAGGGAAAAAGAAATTAAGAGATTGAAGTGGGAGGTGATTGCAGGGGCAATATTAAGCGTTCCAATTTTTATCCTTTCCTTTCCAGAATGGTTTAAGATAATAATTCCGTTCCAGAATTATGTTTTGCTTATTCTCGCAAGCCCTGTGCAGCTTATACTCGCCTACAGATTTTACGTCGGCACCTATATAGGCCTGATGAATAAAACCGCAAACATGGACACTCTGATTGCAGTAGGAACGGGAGCTGCTTACATTTACAGCGTGCTCGTAACTTTTTTCCCAAATGCATTTGCAGGAAGTGTCTATTACGACACGTCTGCAATAATCATCACTTTCATTCTGCTGGGAAAATATCTCGAAGCGCTTACAAAAGGCAAGGCGTCTGAAGCAATAAGAAAGCTTATTGGCCTGCAGGCGAAAACGGCAATTGCCGAAAGAGACGGCAAAGAAATTGAAATTCCTATAGAAGAGCTGCAGATTGATGATATTGTTATTGTAAAGCCCGGACAGAGAATACCTACAGATGGGATTGTGGTATTTGGCGCTTCTCATGTTGACGAGTCAATGCTTACTGGAGAGAGCATGCCTGTGTCAAAGAAAATAGGTGATAAGGCAATAGGAGCGACAATCAACAAGAGCGGCATGCTTAAGATAAAGGCAACAAAAGTTGGCTCTGACACAATGCTTGCGCAGATAATAAAGCTTGTCGAGGAAGCTCAAGGCTCCAAAGCCCCAATTCAGAGGCTTGCCGACAAAGTTTCAAGCGTTTTCGTTCCAATAGTCATATTAATGGCAGTTTTGTCGTTCCTTTTCTGGTACTTCGCGGCTCCAATTTTTCTCGCAGTTCCGTCAGGCACTTTCATATTTGCTTTCACGATTTTTATTGCAGTTTTGATAATCGCATGCCCGTGCGCGCTTGGACTTGCAACTCCGACTGCAATAATGGTTGGAACTGGAAAAGGGGCCGAGCACGGCATTCTGATAAAGAACGCAGAGGCACTTGAAACAGCCCATAGATTATCCACAATTGTATTTGACAAAACTGGAACGCTGACAAAAGGAAAGCCTGAAGTCACTGACATTGCTGTTCTCGACAAGAAATTCGCTGAAAATGATATTTTGAAATTTGCGGCAATTGCAGAAAAAGGCTCCGAGCATCCTCTGGCGGAAGCTGTAGTTAATCTTGCAAAAAGCAGGAAAATACCTGTAAGCGAGCCAAGCAAATTCGAGGCGGTTCATGGAAAAGGAGTTTCTGCAAAATACAAAAGTTTCAATATTTTGATAGGAAATGACAAGCTGATGCACCAATATGGACTTAAGATAAGCGATGAGGCGGAAGAAAGAATCAAACATCTTGAGGTGCAGGGGAAAACAACTGTCATTCTCGCATTGGAAAAATCCATAATCGGGCTTGTGGCAATTGCCGACACCCTGAAAGAAAATTCGAAAGAAGCTGTAGAGGAGCTGCATAAGGTTGGAAAAGAAGTTGCGATGATAACTGGCGACAACAGTAGAGTTGCAAAGGCAATCGCATCGCAGCTTGGAATAAAAAAAGTCCTTGCAGAAGTGCTGCCCCAAGACAAGGAAAAAGAAATTAAGAAACTAAAATCAGAGGGAAAAATTGTTGCAATGGTTGGCGACGGGATTAATGACGCTCCAGCGCTGGCTGCAGCCGATATCGGAATAGCAGTAGGGGCAGGAACTGACATTGCAATTGAAACAGGCCAGATAATCCTTATCAAAAATGATTTAAGGGACGTGGTGACTGCAATAAAGCTAAGTTCCTATACCATAGCGAAAATCAAGCAGAATCTGTTCTGGGCATTTATTTACAATGTTGCGGGCATTCCAGTAGCCGCAGGTTTATTATATCCATTTTTTGGGTTTTTGCTGAACCCCATAATCGCAGCAGCTGCAATGGCTTTTAGTTCTGTTTCTGTCGTCAGCAACAGCTTGCTGATGAGAAGGTGGAAGGGGTAACTTATTTTTTATTTGATTTAAGCATTTCCCTATAAGCTGGCATCCACTCTTCATGTATCATGATGAGATGCTCATAATTCCTGATTACATGAGGAAACTTTTTTCTCAGATCGTTTATTATTGAATTAAACTGCTGGTAACTTTCGACTGCAAATTCAAATTCAACTTCCCAGGGCGCAAGGCTTCTGATGTAGTACAAAGAGTTTGGATTGGCCCTCATCCACTCAAACAGGGATTTCTCGTCTTTTTCTAATAATTTTCTAAAATATATTATCGCCTTAAAGAACTCAAGCCCCAGTTTGTTAAAATCAACAGCAATTCTGTAATTCAAGATTATCCCTTTTTCTTCTAATCTCCTTACTCTTCCCCGCACTATTTCTATTGTAGATTTAACTTTTCTTGCCAATTCCATCAAAGGCATTCTGGCTTCATTAGCCAGTATCAGCAATATTTTTGAATCCAGCTCATCAATTTTATTGTCAACAATATCGCCTCCAAAAATTAAACATTGTCCATCCTTATCATTTGTAAAAAACTTTTTGTTATATTGCCTTGTATCGACCATAGTGCCAAGGACTTTGCTTACAATCAAATGCTCCCATTTTGAAAGCAATGTGTTTATCTTTTCAAAATACTCTGTTATGCTTTTTGACAATATCGCAAAAACAACGTCAAAAACCCCATCAGAAATCCCAAACCAATAGATATCCTTGTTCTGCTTGAGCTCCTCAAAGAACTTTTCCCTTTCGTTTGGAATATTTTCCAGCTTAAGATATACTTTAAACATATAGTAGCCAAGCTTGTTTGGATTAATTGATGTGATAAAACCCGTTACAACTCCGTTTTTCTGAAGCTGCTGGATCCGGTATTTTACTGCTTCCCTGGATTTGTTAACTTTCTTTGCCAATACCGAATTGTGTATTCTGCAATTTTTGTCCAGTTCTGCTAAAATCCTGCGGTCTGTCAAATCCAGCTTTATTTGCTCCATTTTTTTACCATTATTTGTTTTTATTTATAAATATTTCTATAAATCGGTTAAAAATTTGGAGAAAGTTTGATATAATAATTATATAAGTTATTATTAAAAAGTGGTAAAAAATGGATGAGAAACTTGAGGAAATTGTTAAGCAGGAAAAACCAAACAGAGAAGGTTTAGCCAAAACTAGCAGCGATCAAACTATCAAAACTTCCAAAATAAGCCTGGAGACTAGGATAAAATCCACGCTTGACGCAATTTCCTTTTTAGGCAAGACTGCATTTACAGGCGGTTTGATTGCAGCCACTTACGGATTAGTTGGAAAATCAAGCCTTTTGACTGCCGCGGGCAATGGCGTAGGCTATTTAATTGAAAAGATTAAAGGAAAGGAAAAGATAAAAAAAGAGGTATTAAATAAGGAAGTTGCCACTGGAAGCATATTGGGTGTTGTCGGGCATTCGCTTTATTCTTTGATAGACTTTATTCCAAATTACAACGCACCTTTAAAGATATTGAAAACAGTTGCGTTCAACCCCCTAATGCTTGCCCCTTATGTCGCATTTTACAAGGCTTTTACCTATCTCCGTGATAAGGTTGGAACTGTAAAAAGCGCTTTGGGCTTGATTAATCTCAAGATTTTCAAATATTTGAAAGACGCCTATTACAATGAAATAAAGCCAACATTTTATGAAAGCATGAAAAAGGTTACGTACCTTATGCCAATACATTTTGCAAGCATTAACTATGTGCAGGAAGTTTGGAAAAGAGTCGGAATTGGGGTTTTTAACGACATAGTTTTCAGGCTTTTCCAGAGCAAGAAAGATACAAATAAAGGTTATGTCAAGGAAGATTATACTTACAGAGTTCCAAGATATGCTGCATGAGCATCCTACAGCTAATCACCATTTTTATTATTTTCACCACCATCCGCACACAAAAAATCCAAAAATCACAACGAAACTCTTAAATATAAAGAGCTTTTCAGTATAATAAATATATTTTGGGGGTATTTCAATGAAAAAAACAATTTTAGTGATTCTAACAATATTTGTATTAATTTTAACTGCCTGTGCAGTCCAACAACCTGTTGTCGAAGAAAAAAAGGAATTGGTCGGCTCTTACAAGATTGGAGTGATGATGCCATTAACTGGAGATGCAGCCGCTTATGGTCTATCAGAACAAAGAGGCGTTAAGATAGCTTTGGACGAAATAAATACAAAAGGCGGTGTTAATGGGAGGAAATTAGAAGCAATATATGAAGACAGTAGATGTAACCCAAAAGATGGAAATGCCGCAGCGCAAAAGCTTGTGAACATTGATAAGGTCAAGGTCATTGTTGGCGGAGCTTGCTCAGGAGAGACATTAGGAGCTGCGCCGATTACCGAGGCAAATAAGGTCATTTTGATATCCCCTTCATCCTCTTCGCCTGATGTGACTAAAGCGGGTGGTTTTGTGTTTAGGACTTATCCAAGTGATGCATATGCAGGTATTATAGCATCAGAGTACGCTTATAATGACTTACAAGCAAGAAAATCCGCTTTGATAACCGAAAGCACAGATTACGCTCAAGGCCTAAGAAAAGTGTTCAAGGAAAATTTTGCTAAATTAGGAGGCGAGATTGTTACTGATGAAACCTATAATCCAGAGGATACTGATTTTAGAACCCAAGTTACTAAAGTAAAAGCAACTGATGCGGATGTGATCTATATTGTCCCACAGACACCGGCAAAAGGCCTGTTGCTACTGAAGCAGATAAAGGAGCTTGGACTGAATCAGCCTATAGTCACAGCAGAAGTCCTTATAGGCAAAAAGTTAGTCGAAGAAAATCAAGCGAATCTTGAAGGCGTGACAGGAGTTGAACTTAAGTTTGATGATAAGTCAGAAAAGGCATCAGCCTTGCTTTCCAAATACAAAGAAATAGCTGGGGAAGACCCAGAAATAGCATCATTTGTTGCAACATCGTACGATGCTGTTAAGTTGATTGCGGATGCAATAAGCAAGAGAGGCTATGATGGCGAGAAAATAAGGGATTACCTATATTCTGTAAAGGATTATAATGGAGCATCTGGCAAAATCACAATGGATGAAAACGGGGATCCAATAATGGAGTATTCAGTAAAACAGGTACGAAATGGTGAACTTGTAGTTTTAAAATAATTTTTACTTTTCTTCTTCTTTTTCAATAACTTTAAATAAACAAAACTATAAAAATTAAAAAATGCCGTCTCTTTCAATACTTCCCCAGCTAATAGTCAATGGATTGATTGCAGGCTCAATTTATGCCTTGGCAGCCTCTGGATTTTCTCTCGCTTATTATGTTATTAAGTTTCTCCATTTTGCTCAGGGAGCAACTATAGCAATTGCTGCTTACGCATTGTTTGCATTATCAAATCAGTTTGGTTGGAATAATGTCTTAAGCATAATTTTATCAATATTTATTGCTGTTGCTGCAGCCTTAATAATGAATCGTATTGTTTACAAGCCGTTAAGAAAAAGAAAAGCCACAGGAGTTATTTTGCTTATAGCTTCCCTTGCAATACTTACTTTTACGACATCTTTGATTCGTGCAATATTCGGGCCGAGCACAAAGACTTTGCTTCTTAGTAAACATAATAAAAGCTTTGATTTTGGCTTTTTTACAATAACTTCAATCCAGCTTGCCATAATCATTTCTGCTATTTTGCTCTTTTTGCTTCTTTGGCTTTTGATGAAAAAAACAAGGCTTGGAAAAGCAATGCGCGCGTTGTCAGACAACAAGGATGTTGCCCAGATTGTTGGCATCAACCCGGAGAGAGTATACACTTTCACTTTCATTATTGTAGGGGTATTTGCAGGCATCTCCGGCATCTTAATAGGATTGGAGCAGAATTTATATCCAAGAATGAGCGTGCTTATAATTGTTAAGGGGTTTATCAGCTCTGTTGTCGGCGGAATAAACTCTGTGCCAGGCGCAATAATAGGCGGATTGTTTATTGGCTTGGTGGAAAACCTTGGAATATGGTTTTTGCCAAGCGGCTACAAAGATGCAATATCATTCAGCATTTTATTATTATTTTTATTGCTAAGGCCAAAAGGCATACTGGGAGTGAGGATGAGAGATGATACTTGATTACTTTGTTATTTTAATGACTTCACTGGCATTTTACACTATTCTGGTTCTCGCTCTTAATCTTGCTGTCGGCTTTACAGGCTTGATTAACCTTGGCCATATGGTTTTCTTTGGAATTGGAGCTTATACCTCGGCAATTTTAACTACGCATGGCGTTCCATGGTACGTTGCATTTATTCTTGCTGGTTTGCTTGCATCACTTTTAGGCACTTTGATTGCTGCAATAACTGTAAGGCTGAAAGGCGAATACTTTGCCATGGTTACTTTGGGATTGGTTTTCATAGCAACTGCAATCTCAAGAAACTGGATTTCATTGACAAGAGGGGCTTTAGGAATTCCCGGCATTCCAGACATCATTAAAGGTAATCTCGGCTACATGCTGTTTTGCTGGATGATTGCAGGCCTGTCAATTTTATTTTTCTACAAATTTACAAACTCAGAAACAGGCAAGGTATTGCAGGCAATAAGAGATGACGAGACTGCAGCAGCAGTTCTCGGCAAGAACACTTATTTTTACAAAGTGCTTTCAATTGCGATATCAACATTTTTTGCAGGAATAGCAGGCTCTTTGTTTGCGCACCACATCAATTTTGTCGATCCAAGCATTTTTGACTTGGAGTTTTTCATTTTCATAATATCAATGCTTATAGTGGGCGGATTGGCATCTTTGTTTGGCTCTGTTGTAGGAGTCTTTTTACTGTCAGCAGTTTCAGAAGGAATGAGATATATTGTTGTAAACCCTTCATTGGTTGGCTCCATCAGGGACATTTCTTATGTGGCGATATTGATAATTATCATAATCTACATGCCAAGAGGGATATTTGGGAAGGTTGATGTCTGATGCTATCAGTAAAAAATATTTCAAAAAATTTTGGCGGAATCAAAGCGGTTGATGGCTGCAGTTTTGAAGTTAAAGAGGGTACAATAACATCACTTATCGGGCCGAATGGCGCGGGAAAGACAACTTTATTCAATGTTATAAGCGGACTGACAGCCCCTGACTCTGGCACAATAAAACTTTTCGATAAAAAAATAAATAATTTGCCGCCTTACAGAATAGCGCAGTCCGGAATAAGCAGGACTTTCCAGCTGACAAAAGTTTTCAAAAATTTATCGATAAAAGACAACCTTCTGATTGCCAATAATACAAGCGAAGATAAAATGAAAAAGTTGCTTGAAAGCGTCTATTTGCAGAAACCGCTTAACACAATTGCATCTGAACTGTCGTACGGCCAGCAGAGGCTGCTGGAGTTAGCCAGAGCCTTGCTCAAGCCTCATTCACTTTTAATGCTTGACGAACCCACCGCAGGCGTGAATCCAAAAATAAGGCAGGAGCTTAAATTAATCCTAAAAATGCTAAGAAGAGACGGCAAGACAATCCTGTTGATAGAGCATGACATGGACTTCGTGATGGGTATAAGCGATTTTGTTATTGTTTTAAACGAAGGCAAGGTTTTGAAAATTGGAAAGCCCAAAGACACTGCAAAAGATAAAAGGGTTTTGGAGGCGTATTTGGGGAAATGAAAATCAAAGAATTAAGCCAAGCAGAAATTAATGAGAGAATATCTATAATAATTTCTAATTTAAAAAATGAATTTTCTCGTGGAATTTACCAACAATACTTTGATGATTTTATAAGACAACATAAGATAGGCATTGGAAAATGGTATCTATGTACTAAAAGTTGGTATGATATAACTAAAAAAAATGAAACTTTTGAATTTATTTATTTTTTTAAAGTCCAGAGAGGAGATAAAAATTATATACAATACTTAAATGATAATCTAAATTCAATTAATCACTTACTGAAGCATATAGCTATTGACGTTATGAGAAATCTAGCTAATTTTAATTTTTCAATTAGTAACATTCGTATACCAACAAGAATTATGGTAATTTTCACGCCATTTGCCGGCAATATTCGTAGCGGTGCATTTTTAAATATAAGTGCCAAGGATTGGTTTTTCCCAATTGTAGAATCTTATAATAAAAAGAATGGGAATCTTAAAGAGAAGTTTTATCTTCTAGTAAGTTCTATTATTCATGAGATGGAACATGCTGCTAATTTTGATAAAACACTAAAAGGGGCATTTCAGGAACAGGAGAATACTAGTACTTTTGTTGAATATCTGTCTGTTCCTATGCTAATTAAATGCCGACATGAGTCAGAATACCTTCCAACCGTTCTTGAATATATCATATCAAATAAAAAAGGTAAGAATTTTTATCATGCATCTGCTTTTTATATGTCATTGATTATCTTTTTTGATTATCTTAGCAGAAAAGAAGAGTTCAAAAAGATTCCACAAATCATGGAATTTCCAAAATTAAATATTGATCAAAAATTTTATATTCTTATTAATTTAAGAAAAGTAATGAGAAAATATAAAAAAGGTTTTATGAGATACGCAAAGGAATGCCTTGAGTTAATATATCAATCAGGAAATTATTCAAATTTTGAAGATTTGTTTAGGAAAGCTGAAAATAATTTAAATTTAGAACAATTAAAAATCTAAATAAAATGCTCAAAACAAAAAACTTGATTTTTATTATAATTGGGGTATTGATTTTTATTTTGTTTATTAATCTAAATGCCTTCAATAAAACTGAGCAAAAAGGTTATGAAATCAAGGTTTTGGCGGAGAACCTGGATACTCCGTGGGCTATTGATTTTTTGCCCAATGGAAACATGATTTTTACTGAAAGACATG
>CAZJBR010000006.1:0-17494 GCA_964544435.1 uncultured Methanosarcinales archaeon | reverse complement strand
TATGATATACCTGTCGAATCATGCGAACAAACTAGAACTTGCTGTGAAAAAACAGATTTAGATGGATTATGCTTTAGGAATGATAAAAATCCTTCTTTTGATGATCCTTTCCAATGGAAGGATCTAAGCACCATTAATAATGATTCAACTGACCTACTTCATTATCACGGCTCCTATTGGCACTTCTCAAACAATGACGATCTGCCAGCTAAATGTGGATTTGGGAGAGTTGGTTATGGTAGTTACGGGTGGCGGTTTTCCGGACCAAATTTTAATGCTGGCGTTATTGATAGAAAATCTTGGGCACCCACAAAATATATGGAAAATTTACATCTTTTCTCACCTTTTAGTGCCACATGTGAAAGTGAAATAACAGGAGACAGGTATTTTTTAGCTTCTAAGGCTTTTCTAAGGTGCGATGACACAAAAAATTGCACATATCCCACCTCTAGCATATTCTTTACAGTATCCAATAACAACGGCGGACAAGGCGCGGCTTACCGAAAAGACATAGATGGGAGTTATTGCGGTTTTGAAGAAAAATTTTCTATACCTGCTAATTCATATGATGAAAAACTAGATAGAGCATTTTTGTTTGTTATTGACCCATGCCCGAATCATGCGGATGAAGCTGGCAGGAAATTTTATTATGATTTGAGTTACAATGAAACTGTTAATGTTACAATTATTTTGACTACAAAAGATTACGAATCTGGAGTTTCTGATTGGATTGATAATTACTATCAGAAAGAATATTCTCTAAGGCAAGAATTTGAAAATTTTACAAGAGCTGTTAAATATCCATCGGGCGCAACAAACGAAGAAAAAGAAGCATATTATCTTAATTTCTATTCGAATTGGTTTGATACATTTTCAGAGTATAAAGACTCAGGCGATACGAATTTCAAGGGAAAGGAAATTGTAACGCCAAATTTTGCTGGTTACTATGGAATGTGGAAATGGGACAGTTTTTGGTCAGCGTTTTCATTACTTGCTGTAGTTGATACTAACTCGCCATACAAGGACATTTTACTCAACAGAATAAGAGACTGGATTTATGTTTGGAAACAAAATACTGGAACTAACAATGAAAAATGGCCCCAATCAATTAGGCAAACTTCGAAGCCAGGAATACAAAATCAAGGCGGTTGGGCTTTGGCAGCTTGGAATTTATACAAAATAGACAATACTAAAGCTAACTTATGCGATTTTGAGCCAAACCTTAAGGCAGATTACGAAGCTTACAAAGCTGATAGGGGCAACAATTGGCTATTGCATGATGCTTCAATTAATCTTGGAAGAGATGGCACTGATATATTCACAGGCTATGACAGTATAGATGCAACCTCATGGTTCTTGCTGAATTCCATTGTAATGGCGAATATTGAAAATGAATGCGGCAACACTGCTTTAGCATCCCAATATTTGGAGGATTTCAAAAATATTGCGGATGATATAAACAAATACTTATGGAACAGAGATATTGATTTTTATTGCAGTTTAGACAAAAATGGCAAATGCTATTTTTACAATGGCGATAAGAAGAGCTATAGTGCAGACCCAAATGTTTGCTGGTTTGTAGCTTTAAACATCACTGACTCAACTCAAACTACCCAAGTGATCAATAGATTGTTGACAGATTTTGTGGACGTGGTTGGCTTAACTTCCATACCAAAAACTCATGCTTGTTACACTGCTAGCGGCGCTGACAACTCTTGCGATTCTGGTGAAACTTGGGATGGGCCAACTTGGGCCGGTGTTGATAATACAATATGCACATGGGCTTTGAGACAGCAAGTAAACGTTTACGGAAGAGATGATTTGCAGGATGAGCTTGATTACTTAAATAAATTAACATTGAAGGTAGCTCAGCAGAATAAATTTGGAGCAGAAAGTTATAATTCTAAAGGGATAGGAGTCGGAGCTTGGGGCTCAGCGCCTTATGGATGGGGGGCTTTAGTTGGAACTAACCCAATGACAGGCTATAACCCAGTGGCAACATTAAAATTTTCATTCGGTGGAATTCCACTCGCACCTGACAAATTAAATACAAGCAAGCCTGTAAATAAAGTGACTCTATTCTATCCCACTAATAACATAGTCTTCACTGGTTCTTCAGTAATTTTCGGATTTAATTTTACTTCTGCACCATCCACATGCTCTTTGTATACCGATATGCAAGGAGCCTTTGGGAAAACAGCTACAAAAGATTTTGGCAACGAGCCAATCTATTTTACATTAGAACAACGGTTTTCTCCAGGAACTTATAAATGGGGCATTTCTTGCAATAACGAACAAGACAAAGCAGTCTACGCATCTGAAAATCGGACATTTACAATCAATGAAGAAGATTTTGCGACAAGCACTTATTACCTTTCCAACGAGCTCGTAAAAAATTTTGATTCTTCTTTCTCGTTTTATTTAGGAAACGATTTTGAGGGGAATACTGGAACATCAATTAAAAGCATGATAGATACAGCTAAGCCTAAAAAAGTGCTGGCTCAAGCGTGGTCGATGCTTGCAGATTCATACCAATCTTGCATGGTAATGAAATATAATCTTACATGGCTTGAAAATAAGCTAAATAAAGACTTTTTCCCAATTTGGGACAAAATTTATGAAAATAAAAATTATAAGCCGTATATCCTTGGACTCGTAGTTGGAGATGAAACGCCGGCTAAATGGGATGTTACATTTGACCAAGCATACAAATACAATAGCTTCTTCAAATCCAGATTCGGATACGATATGGACAAATCATTGATTATGAATCAGAATGACATAAAATCCCACAACAACATATATCAATTCATTTCCGAAGGCTGCGGAGAAGGTTTTAGCAATGCATACAAGCTCATCAAAAAAAGATATCCTGACTGGGAAATAATTCACGCTCCGGAAATGGACTACCTTCTTGGAGACTGGTGGTATGAACAGTATAGGATGGCGCAAATTGAAAATATTAGCATGGACGGATTTTTACTTGAGGGAACTTATCACTATTATGGCACAAAGGAATACAATAACCAAATATACTATTTTACAAAATACGTTAAGGATATGTACCCAGAAAGAAAAGTTTACACTCTTATACAGAACTTTAATTCAAACGAAGAAGGAATTAAAAATACATCTGCAAATGCAATAACCTATGAAGTTATGCACAGCTATCTTGCGGGCGCCAATGGAGTTATCTTTTGGAGCAAAGACTATTCAACAGGACAGCCTGTATATGACAGCTCTGACTTGACCTCGAAAGAAAGATGGAATGCTACAATAAGCATATCCAATTATCTGAAGGAGAATGATATTGTCAGTAAAGATAACAAAATCATCATTATTTATCCATGGTATTCTATGGCAGCAGACAAGGATATAGATGGCAATCCCCCTTATAGGTTGACGCTTTATACTTTAAATAAACTTACGCAAGCAGGTGTTACGTTTGACCTTCTCACTTCTAAAGATGTAATAGATAATCCATCAAAAATTAATAAATACGATATAATTTTTGCCCTCGGGCAAACCTATGAGCCTGATGCCTTAAAGACTATTCTTATGAAGAGCGGCAAAAAGATTGTATTTGATTCGGATTCTTTCATGCATGATGAAGTAGGATCAATTTCTAATGTGCCCTTTTTTGAACAAGTTATGGGTAAGAAGGATGACAGATCTGCTAAAACTATAAACTCTATTGATTTTACCAATGGGACAGTTAAGAAACTGAATAATCCTTATACCATCACAACTACAAGCAATAGCTTCCTTTCTGGAAGCCATCAGGTTTATCTTAATTTGAATAGCAATGACATTGGCCTATTAAGGTACAACAATAACTTTTATTTAGGCTTTGACAGCTTCAGAGCTTTTCTTAATGAACAAGACTTTAAGGAGGCTTTTGAATACAGCATTGAAACGATTTTTAAATCTTATGAAATAAATCACGCTAAGGAATGGGATGCTAGCTTAATCTTCTATAAAGATGCAATCAATAACTCATTGATAGTCATGAGTTACTACAACAAAAATAAAGATGTTTTTTTTGATATAGGAAACGATTTGAATTATACACAGCAATATGAGAGCAATCCATCAAGTGCATTATATATCATAGGCCTAAATGGGAAAAATTATTTAAGTGGCGCAATTAATGGTTTAGTGATTATGAAATCATCAGGAGGGGGAGCGGGTTCAACACCAGCTGATGTTGCCCCTCCTGCAATAACCTTTCTGGGAAATGATAGCACAACAAATCAAAGCTCTAATATCAAGGCTCAGACTGATGAAAGCGCAAATTTAAGCGTTTCATGGGGCTACGCAAGCAACAACCTTGCAAACACTGCAGCAAACGCAAAGTTCCATACAACTTCTGTTGTGACGTTATCAAGCCTAACTTCAAACACAATAGTCTATTATAGTGCAGCAGTTTGCGATTCAAGCGGAAACTGCGCTTCCAGCAAAGTATTAAACTTCACAACAGCAAAAACATTTGTTCCTCCAAACTTGCCTCCAGCAATAGCTTCATTCCAACCTTTAAATCTAAATCCTGAATACAACTTCTCAACAACCGTAATTTTCAACATAACAGGCTCCGACAATGAAAATGACAAACTTACATTGCAATGGCGCATCAATAAAACTTTAAACACAACCAACAAAAACTTAAGCTACGCCTTCAATAGAGCAGGAATATTCAGCATAACCGCGGTTTTAAGCGACAACTCTTCAAATGCATCAAAGCAATGGCTCGTAACAATTATCAATGATACTCAGCAGGCACTGCCTCCAACAATCTTAAAGACAGGATTCTCGCCTCCGACATTGAAGACCGGCATTTACTGGCAGACCTCTCATCTTTCAGACAGCAAAGTTGATTATGGGGCAACTACTTCACTTGGAACAGCAATAACAGACTCAAAGCAAACAAAAGACCACATGCTTTCTTTGGTTAATCTGGCCCCGGGCACAACGTATTACTTAAAGATTACTTCATGCAACGATAATGGCTGTGATTCTTCAAGCACATTAAACTTCACAACAATAATCATAAATATTTCTAAATACGACGGCTCTACAACTGATTTTGCCAAGCTCGACGGCGACAATATAACCAACTTGACAATAGAAAAAAGCACTTACGGAAAAGTTAACTTTATAGGATTCATCAACATCACAAGAACAATTGACATAGGAGCTTACACAAACATAACCTCAAACAGCGTTTTTGTCGACTCGGCAAATGTTCCCGAGCTTAATGTTCCCGCAACCATAGTTTTCTATAACCTCACATACACAAATCCCAGAATATTAAGGGACGGGATAGTTTGTCCGGACATAGTATGCAAGATAATAAACTCCACAGGATCGACAATCACTTTTAACGTAACCGGATTTAGCACATATACTATTGAGGAAACTCCTCTAGACACGAGCTCTTCATCAAGCTCATCGTCTAGCAGCTCCTCTGGAGGCGGCGGAAGTTCAGGCGGTGGAGGCTCAGGAGGAGGTAGCAGCATAACTTATGTCTGCAGCTACGAATGGAAGTGCAGAAGCTGGTCAGAATGTGCTGATGGAGTGCAGAAGAGGCAATGCGATTTCGTAAAGGTTGAGCAGCATTCACAAGACATTCCATGCCAGACAGTAGATGGCGCTCCTGCCACAAGCCAAACTTGCCAAGCCATAATTAATACAACCCTACAACCAACAGCCAATATTACCAGACAGCAAGCAGTGTTTACAGTAAATCTGCAAGTTCCAAATTCTTACAAGAATGTGAAGCAAGGCTCTGATTTAAAGACACAGATAACAATCCAAAATCTCGGTCAGGGCAAATTAGCCCTCACAGCAGCCTACACATTGAAAAATTCAAAAGGCGAAACAGCGTATCATACAACAGATTCATTAAGCTTAGACGAAATATTGTCTTTCACAAAAACATTCATGCTGGCTTCAGGAATTGAGCCGGGCGGTTACACAGCAACAATCAGGCTGCAGCATGAAAATATGTTTGCGTCGTCAAGCGATTCATTCACTGTAGTAAAAAGCCAAAAATCAATATTCAGCAGGTTCACAACAAACTTTGCACTGGCATTAAGCCCGGGAATGGTGTTCATAAAAAGCCACACGGCATTGTCTTTGTTCGCACTGATTGTAATTATCTTTTCCGTGATACCGATACTCTATTTTGTCAGGACTCTGGAATCAGCCCAGATTCCAAAAGAACTGGCAAAGCACGAGGCGGAGCTTTACAAGTACGTAACCAAAGCTTTGCAGCAGGGCCATCCTAAAGAAAATATACGCCAAGTTATTCTGAAGGCAGGCTGGAAAGAGGAAACTACAGACAGGGTAATCGGGCTGGCAGCAAAGAAATAGACGCTGCATTCACCTAAGAGCCGCTTTGCAAAGTAAAAGGCCGCATAAATTCTTAGCACAAAATACATATTCCCGCCAAAGCAGCGAAAGATTTATATACATGTTTACGTTTATACAGAACCGTAAACAAAGGTGAGAAAATGTACGAAAACATCGCTGCAAGAATTCCAGAAGCTGTGGTCAAGGATATAGACTATGTTGCAAAAGAAGAAAATACTGATAAGTCTAAGGTAGTCAGGGAACTGCTTGCAGATGCTGTGAAAAGCAAACTTTTAGAATTATCACTGCAAAAATACTCCAAAAGAGAAATATCTGTAGGGAGAGCTGCCGAATTAGCAAAGATGCCTCTAGCTGATTTCATGATCAAAGCTGCAGAAAGGCAAATTCCGATGAACTATTCTGTTGAATCCCTGAAAAAAGACTTCACAGCCGCATTGAAGGCAAAATGATTGTTGCTGATTCTTCGCCTATTATTATCTTGGCAAAGCAAGGCATGTTTGAGCTTTTTAAAAAATGTTTTAAGAAATTAATAATTCCAACGGCGGTTCATTACGAAGTGATGCAAAAGAAGGGCAGTCCTGAGGCAGTCGCTTTAGAGAACGCCATCAGGCAAAAATGGGTTAGCGTTAAAAAGACAGATGTGATGGCCGAACTTCACACGAAAAATATTGGCCAGGGCGAAAAAGAAGCGATTTCATTGGCCCGTAAGCTTAAAACCATGCTGATAATGGGTGACGATGCTGCGAAAAAGTACGCTTCCATATTCGGAATTGAGGCGCACGGCACCTTTTATGTAGTGTTTCTTGCTTGCGAAAAAAAGGCAATAGATAAATCCGACGCAATGCACGCGCTTGAGGCAATGAGGGTTGACGGGTTTTATGTTTCTGCCGAGCTTTATTCAGCATTTTTTGAACTATTAAATACAATGGAATGAGATTAAAATGAAGTGCCCAGCGTGCCAAAAAGAAAAAAGACATCATGGAAAAGGACTGAATTGAATTTGAAGCATTTAAATGCATAAAATGCAGACAAGAAATAATTATCCTGAGGCAACTGAAAGTATTGGCAAGCAAATACAGAAAATTAAGAAGTGCAAAATATATAACTTTCGCACAATGGGGGAATAACACTGCTGTCATAATTCCAAGAGGCATTGCAGATGAGTATGATATTTCCGCTGGGAAACACAGAACACTAACAAAAGATAAGGAAGGAATTAAAATTATACCAACATAATAAAAACTGATTCTATTGATAATAGAAAGCTTTAAATATAACATAACCTTATTAAAGGTTACAATGATAAAATTGCAGGCATTGAAGCACGAAGCTGTACGAAAGATATTCGGCAAAGTCGAGATAGAGACCATAGCCAAGAAAATTGAAGGCAAAAGGCTGAAGCAGACAGAAAGGAATTACTTGTACAGGTCAATCAGGCCAAAGCTGGTAGCTGCAGGCATATTGGCGCAGGAAAATATATTAAATTTGGTAAACAAAGACAACAGAGAAGACGCTTCTGCAATAGAGTACAATCTTTCCCACTACGGCTATGAGATAATCTCTCTCAAGAAGAAAAAAGCAAAGATAATCCCTGTAGAAGAATTGATAGCAACAATCCTTTTCAAGTTTCCGAAAGCAAGGTTTATAGAGGCAATCCCAATTATAATTATAAAAAACCGCATAGACAAATTCAGGCTGTTTGAGCTTGCGTCAAATTACGGCATAGGCAACAAAATAGGCTATCTTTTGGAAACTGCGATGATGATAAAACCCATGAATTACCTCAAAGAACTGCTTTCATACATTGATTCAAACAAAGGCAAGGAAGTGTCATTTTTAGTTGAAGGGGACTATGAATTTTTGTCAAGAGAATCCCCGGCACGTGTCAAAAAATGGAAATTACTTGGAAGGTTTTTTGATGAAGATTTTGCAAATAATGCAAAGGTGTACTTATGATTGGCAGGAATGAATTAGTCAGATGGCTAAAGTCTGTAGACCGAAAGCTTCACAGGAAGGTTACTTTGATAGCTGTAGGAGGCACGGCAATGACTCTGCTTGGCCTGAAATCCTCTACAAGAGATGTGGATTTTTGCCTGAAATCTGAAGAGAAAAGGGATTTTGAGAAAGTATTAGATAAAGAATTCAAAGTTGATATTTTTACCGATGGCTGCATTTTTTCCGAGCAGCTGCCGGCTGATTATTCTGAAAAATCAAAGGAAATAATCAGGATGAAAAATATTGATTTGAAGGCCCTTAGCCCAATTGATATTATCATAACGAAAGCTGCAAGATTCAATGCAAGGGACGAAGAGGACATTGAAGCGCTTTCCGGGCATGCTGATAAGGATGAACTGCTGAAAAGGTTTAACGAAGTTTTAAAGTCATATTCCGGCAAAGAGGAAGACTATAAATATCACATGGAGATAGTCATCAAGAGGTTTTTCTGACTGGAAAATGTGATTAATATCACAAGCGCTATTTCCTCAAATTCCTGTAGTAAACCCCAGCATAAACAATCAGCAATGAAAGAGTGAACAAAACCAAATACAGAATTTCAGCATTTACCGCTATCAATGACTGGCCGAACAGGATAGATTTTCTCAGCAAAGATACAGATATGATGAAAGGGTTGAACTGCACAATCTTCATGAAAAACTCAGGCATGTTTTCTATCGGGGTCAATACATTCGACAAAAACAGGAAAATGCTTGATGCAAAAGTCGCTGCCAGGATGGACATCTGCTCTTTCTTGAACAAATATCCAATGCCCATTCCAAGCACTATGAAAAAAGATGCAATTAAAAAACACACAGCCAAGGTCGTGAATATATTGCCTATGACCTGGGAAAAAAAGAACATCATAGATATCAGGAGCATTATGAAAATCTGCAGTCCTATCAAAAACAGATTTGTCAGGTACGAAGCAGAGAAGAAGAGAACATTGCCGGTTGGCGAGATGACATTCCTGAAATGCGCAGGAGTGTTGAATTCCATGACAACAACAATTGCGGACAAGAGAAGCGACGCAAACATGATTGCCATAGCCATCAAAGTCGGAAAGATATAATTAAGGTACGAATTGTAGGATGTCAACGGCTTTATATCGGCAATCACGGGAGATACTATATCTTCTGCGGTAAGCTTGTCTATGCTCTCAAGGTTATTTTTCACATTGTCCATTGAGAAAGCCATCTTGTTTATCAGTTTCCCGTTAAGGGAAAGCATCTGGCTTATATTGTACAAATTATCTTTGCTGCTGGCTATCAGCTCATCGGCAATTTCTGCGTTCAAATTTAACCTGATAACTCTCAGCTTAATGTTGCCAAGAGTGTTGTTTATGGAGCCGGAATATAAAGGGCTGAACAGGCTTTCAACATATTGCCTCTGTCCTTCTATGTCTTCCCTCTGCCAGTCCAGTTCATCAAGGTAATCATCCTTGTCGCTCTCGCTGAACCCCCCGGAATTCACAATGTCCTCGCTGAACTCTATATTTCCTGTGGCTTTGTCTATTGTGATGTCAAAAGCCGCTTTCACAGAGCTTATTTTTGATTCCAGCCTGTCAATATCGGTTGCATTCAGCCCGATTGTTGTGTTTATGCCGGTAATTAGAAAGAAAGCCTTGTTATTCTTGCTTGATATTTCATCCTCGTTACCACTTACCAGCTCAAGAAAAACTATATCCGTTAATATCTCATTTTTTGTAAGCAGCAGCTTTGATAATATGTTTTCTGTGAGTTCTTTTGTTATCTCGGCTGATTTCTCCTCAACCCTTGAAAAAAGCATGCCTCTTACAATCCATGCGAGATTCAGCTTTGAATAGTCAATATAAATAACCACATTCTTGTCCTTGCTTCCGAGGCTGAGGTTGGCGGGAAATATGACGCACGTATGGGAAAATCCAATTTTCGCGTCATCTATGCACTGAGCTTCGGTTTTTGCCTTTATCGTCCTAAACTGCTCAGTATTCAGCTTGGATATGAATGAGTTTGCAAGCTCCGTATAGCTGCCCGAGTAAATGCCTATGTTTATCTTGTATTCATTGAGGTTGTCGAAAGCTATTCCTGTAAGAAAAATTACAAGCAAAGGCCCGAGCACAACAACAAGCGACAGCCATCTTGACTTTACAAGAATCAAGAAATTCTTTTTGATTATTAAGGGAAGTTTGTTCATTTTTCCACAAACAGCTTGAAAAGCATGTCCATAGAGGGGTTTGTTATTTCAACATCGGATATGTTTGTTTCCCTTCTCAGCAATTTTGAGATGGCATTGTTTATCACATTCTCATTCTCTTTCGAATGAACTATTATCCTGCCTTTTTTTTTCAGCACTTGCTTCACTTCCAAAAACGGCATGTCCAATATTTTCTTTAATATGACGTTGTACTTGCCGTCTCTTGTGGCAATGCGTATCTCCTTCGTCTTTGCATGGATGTTCCTGAAGTGCTTCGGGGAGCCCTCAAATTCCACATGCTTGCCGTGTATAAGCGCAATCCTGTCGCATATGTGCTCAATCTCTGACAGAAAATGCGATGCGACAATCACAGTAGTGCCTCCATCGTTAATGTCCTCTATAAGTCCCCAAATCTGAATCCTCAGCAGAGGATCCATGTCTGAGGTGGGCTCGTCAAGAAGCAGCACCTTCGGGAAATGCACAATGGCGCACGCTATGTCGAGCCTTTTTTTCATGCCTCCGGACAGATTTTTGGCCATGGCATTCTTATGCTCGTGCATTTTAACAAGTTTCAGCGCCCTTTCAATGTTCTGAGCCTTTATATCCTGAGGTATGTTGTAAAGGCTTGCAAAATACTCAAGATTTTCCATGGCAGAAAGCTCCGGATAAAATGAAGGGTTTTGCGCCGAAAACCCGAACAGTCCCCTGAAATTGCTGAACCTGTCAAGAATGGAGATAAACTTTCTTTGCCTTGCTGAATTGTACAGGATATCTCCTTTAGCCACAGGATAATAGCCTATGATTGAGTTGAGCAATGTTGTTTTTCCTGCCCCAGAAACTCCCACAAGCCCGAGCATCTCGCCATCCCTAACATTGATGCTGATGTTCTCCAGGATAGTCTTGCCGCCTAAGATTACAGTCAGATTGCTGATCCTAAGCAAATCATCGTCAGCTTTTCTCATGTTATAGGCTTTAGGAATGGAATTTATAAAGGTTTTTGACAAAAATTATAAACAAAGAGTTTTTTGTAATGCACATGTACTATTATATAATAACTTTCTTGGTGTATATCTTCACAATTCCCTTAATCAAACATGACTACGGGCTGGCCATCAGAATCGCTGCGCTTTTGTCGCTAATCCTTTTGTTCAGAAAATTCTACAGATTCAGACTGAAGTTTGATGTGTTTTCAATTCTTGCAGGGATAGCAATCTTCTTGATATGGCTCTTGCTGGAAGGGCTCTACCCGCCGTTGGGAACAACGTCATATGTTCCTGAAAACAATATTTCACTTTTTTTCAGGGTTTTCTCATTTATAATAATAGCTCCGATAATAGAAGAATTCTTCACACGAAATTTTTTGGCGAGAATTCTGATAAAAAATGAATGGAGAAAAGTTTCAATTGGAAAATTTACACCAACCTCTTTTATTCTGACAACTTTGTTTTTCGGCTTTTCACACAACAGATGGCTGCCGGGGCTCATTGCAGGCGCTGTTTTAAACTATGTAATATACAGGAAAAAGGACATTGGCTCTGTTATCTTAGCCCATTCTACAGCAAATATCCTACTGGCAGTCTATGTACTCTACACAAAATCATGGTTTTTGTGGTAGGAAATAGTTCGTTTCACAAAACTCCCTAAAGCATACTGGCAAGGTCTTCTGTAGAATAAACCTGCACTACTTTTTGTTTGTTTTTTAAATCCTTATCCTGGCTCCAAACAGCGCATTTCAATTTTAATGCCAAAGCAATGTAGGCAGCATCATCAGGATCAGGACTGATTTTTTCCGCTTCATCCAAATAAGGCAAAAGTTCTTCCAGAGGAATGAGCATAATCTTCTTTTTTAGGACGTCAAGTAAATTACTAAGTTCTTGTGCGGTTTTCTCTGTCTTTTTCTGTATTTCTTCTGAGTGTTTCTTAAACTCTGTAAAGAAAAATTCAGTAGTAAAAAGGCGCAGTCTCTCGTCAAAGATAAGCTCATGAGTTTTGCTCTCTCTTATAAGGGCAGCGAAAATTTCATTTGCATCAACTACCAAATCCATTTTACTTCATTGCCCTTAATCGGTTACTCAGAGCCCTGCTTACTTCCTTTCCCCATTTTAGAGCATCTTCTTCTGTTATCTTGCTTTTTGCCTTAAATTTCTTAATAAATTCTAAGTCTTTAATCTTTTCGTCAAACGCCCCTCTTGCTACAGCACTCCAATTAATCTCTGCAAATGCATCCATCTTTTGCTTCAATTCATTAGGTATTGACAAAGTTACATTTACCATTATTGTTCACCTCGTGTTAATATGTGAAAATATGTGTAAATATTTAAATCTTATGATTTGCAATTATCTGCATAAAAATGCTACTACTCAAAAGTTAATATAACTCATAAGTGTTTCTACTTTCAAGTTTATACAATGGAAAAATTTAAATACTTCTTATGTTTTAAACATTTTTTAAAAAATAAGGAGGCGGATTTAAAATGAAAAAGTTATTTGGATTTTTAGCGTTATTCATACTAATGGCCAGCTCTGCGCTGGCTACAAATTTGGTTTTAGACCCTGATTTGGTGACAATGGCTACAAGCGATGTTAAGGTTGTTGACGCATGCATACAAGCAAGCGGCGGCGGCCCTTTAGTCGGCGCTGACTTAACAGTGGAAAAATACTGCAAAGATGAGGATTCAGACGGCGGTTGTGATGGCGGTATTGTTGATACAATGTTTCCAGTTTCAGACTTCACAGCAGTTGTGACATCAACGCCAACCGACGCGGCTGGGTGCGGCAAAATAACATTAACTACGATTACAGCAGCGCCGGGACAATATGCTTACCATGTAAATGGCGCAAAAGGTTCAATAGAGGTAAAAGAAATAGGCCTGGTGCTTGTTCCTGAATTCACAACAATAGGCGCTGGATTGGTGCTTGCCGGAGCAGGCTACTACATGTACAGGAAGAGAAGCAAAAAGTAAGCTTTTCTTTTTTAGTTTATATTTTATAAGAAACCCGAGTGATGAAACATGAAAAACTTTTTAATATATTTTTTAGTTTTGGCTGTTATTAGTTCTGCGGCTTTTGCACAGAATGGTCCGGAGCAATGTCTTTTGCCTATAGACGCAATGCTTGTCATTGACAGGTCAGGCAGCATGAATGACAACAACAAATTGACCGACGCCAAATCAGCAGCTACGGCTTTTGTCAATGCTGTGGATTTTTCTCAAGACGAGGTTGGATTGGCTTCATTTAATGGGGCAGCAACATTAGACCAAGCATTGACCAGCACCCAAGCATCTATCACAAGCGCGATAAATGCAATTGTGGCATCAGGCCAAACCAATATAGGAGACGGGCTTAAAGTTGGAAGACAGGAACTTGTAGATAACGGCGGCCCGACTAAGGCAATGATATTATTATCAGACGGCGCTCCAAATGTAGATGGAAGCGGCAGCATTTGTTTTGGAGCATTTGATATAAACAATGCATGCGCACAATATGCGCTGAGCGAAGCTACCACAACAAAAAACGCAGGAATAGAATTATTTGTCATAGGGCTTGGGGTTGACAGCGCAACTGAAGATTTGCTGAAGCAGATAGCGACAGACAATTCGCATTATTTCTCTGCTAACTCAGCAAATTTGGAAGATATCTACTTAACAATAGCAGAGGATATATGTCCTGAGGAGCCTTTCTGCGGCAATAACATCATAGATCTAGGCGAAGAATGCGATGACGGCAACACTCAAGATGGCGATGGATGCTCTTCAGACTGCACAACAGAATTCAATGAAATTCCGGAATTCACAACAATAGGAGCCGGACTTGTGCTTGCAGGAGCAGGCTTTTATTTGTACAGGAGGAGAAGCAGAAAGTAAGATTTTATTTTTTTATTTTATTTTTTCAAATACTTCTTTCACAAATGTTTTGCGCTTAATAATTATACTCATCCTAAAATTTATTTGTATGTTACTATTATAGAGTGTCTACAAAATCAAAAGGTTTAAATACTGGCAACTTTTCTATACCACTGCAGAAAATTAGTGAACGTTGGGATGTAAATGAACAATAACATAATGATCTTAATTGGAATATCTGCAGTGCTGGCATTTGCCAGCGGATGCAGTTTGCTTGCGCCTGAAGAGCAGATATACATAGAATTTGACGACGACAATTCTTCGAACGAAACAAGTACTACATTAAACATTTCTATCAACAGCTCAGTCTCAAACGGATCGAACAGCGCTCTAAACAGATTATACAATTCATATTTGAACGGCTCAATTAATTACACAAACAGTTCTAATGGAATCAACGTTAGCTATCCCGGCGGACGTGCCCGTATCTATGTAGGAAGCGGAGGAGGTTCATCTGGCGGCAGCTCAGGTTCGCCAAGCTCCTCAAGCAATAACGATCAGCAATTAAACACTCAAGAAGAAAATGAGCAGCAGTTCAATGAAACTTACAATCAGACTGAGCCAAATTTTACCCAGAATCAGTCAATAAACAATTCATCAGACACTAATGTAACAGACAACACGCAGAATCCAGTAAATGAAACAGAGTTTAATGGCGAAATAAACGAGTCATACAGCAACCAGACAAACACCACACAGGATTTAAATGGCACAAACCCTATAAATGAAACTGGGCAATTGATTAATGATACACAAGGAAATCAAACACAGTATAATGATTCACAAAATAATGAAACTCAGTCAGATGACGATTTCAGCAATCCACAGGAAAATGAGGATTTAACTGATGGGAATGAAAACAGCGGGAACGAAGAAGACGATGGCGGGAATCCAGAAGAATATGGAGACGAAGATGATTATAATCAAGAAGTTAGCGAAGAAGAATATAACGAAGAGCTGCAAGAAATCCCGGAATTCACAACTATAACTGCAGCTTTAGTTCTTATAGGCGCAGGCTACTGCATCCACCGCAAAAGAAGTGGAAAAATATAAAATATATTGAGTTAATCTGCTGTAGATGGAGTTAAAATGGCAAAACCGGAGCTGTCAGTTGTTGTATCTGCATTAAATGAGGAAAAAACTGTCAGAAGCGTGCTTGAGCAAATTCTAAAAGTGTTTGACAAATACAAAATAAAAGGCGAAATAGTCTTCATGGACAACCACAGCACGGATAAAACCGGATATTTAGCTGACCAAGTCGCAAAGAAAGACAAGCGGGCAAGAGTTATACACAGAAAAAACAGGCCTAACACAGACCTTGGAAGCTCTTTGAGGGAAGGATTTGCAAATGCCAAAGGCACGTATGTGATAATAATGGACTGCGATTTATCCCATTCTCCTGATGAGATTCCCAATCTGCTGAAGCACAAAGACGAAGCTGATATAATAATAGGCTCAAGGTACGCAAAAGGCGGCAAGGCAGACATGAGCCTGAAAAGGTCGATTATAAGCAGGTCATTCAATTTAATGACAAAGATTATTGCAGGAACAAATGTCGTTGAGATATTCTTGAAAGCAATCAACAAAGGATGCAAGGCAATAGAAGTGCCCATACATTACCGAAGGGCAGACAAGAAATCAACATTAAACTACAGAAAGCAGTTCTTCTCGTATGCAAAGCCGGTTCTTTCAGCTTTGAAGGAAAAATATTTTGGATAAGCGTAAATTTGAATCAAGTTTTTCCGCCATAAAAAAAATATTTTTTCAGCCAGTCACGAAAATTAATACTCTCTTAATCATACACTTTAGAATCTAAATGATTTTTAATATACTTCGAACTTTACAAATCTTTATAAACATGTGCCTATCAGTTACTATTCTAAAAAAGATAATAGTAATATCTACTATAAAATAATAAAGAGGGGGAGGTGAATCTGGTGCAGAAAAGAGGAGGTTTTCTTATAGCACTCAGCTTTATTTTCAGTTTGGTTGGCGTTGGTTCTGTGTCTGCAGTCTGTGGAGACGGCATTCCAGATTTTGGCGAGCAGTGTGACGACGGAAACTTCAACAATCATGATAACTGCCTTAACTCATGCCAGAGTTCTACATGCGGTGATGGTTTCTTATGGGTCGGGAATGAGCAGTGCGATGACAACAATAATCTTAACGGCGACGGCTGCAATGCCACTTGCAATTTCGAGCCAAAAGAACAATGTTTTGCGCCGGTTGATGTAATGCTAGTTATAGATAGGTCAGGCAGCATGGTGCTTCCTCCTGATCCTTTGAGGCTGCAAAACGCGAAGAACGCAGCAATTACTTTTGTTAATCAAATGAATTTATCAAAGGACGAAGTTGGATTGGCATCATTCAGTAATAACGCGACATTAGACCAAGTATTGACAAGCAATCTGGCATCGATAACAAACGCAATAAATGCGTTAAGCGCAGCAGGCCAAACCAACATAGGCGGCGGCATTAAAAAAGGAAGGGAAGAGCTTCTGGCTAACGGCGGCCCGACTAAGGCAATGATACTTTTATCAGATGGAGCTCCAAATGTGAACGCAGCAGGCAGCTTTTGCTTTGGAGCTTTTGCTCTTAACAACAGCTGCGCAAAGTATGCATTGAACGAATCCAATGTGACAAAGCTTGCAGGAATAGAAATATTTACGATTGGTCTTGGCATAGCTGATAATTTAACTGAAACTCTGCTGAAGCAAATAGCAACAACGCCTTCCAATTACTTCTCAGCGCCGAATTCCAGCAATTTAGCTGCAATTTACATCCAGATAGCACAAGAGATATGCCCCTGCCAGGGTTTTGACTGCAGCATAAACAGCGACCAATGCAATGTCGGCTCGTGCAATGTGGTGACTGACCAATGTGAGTTTAATCAACAGCCTTTGAGCACAACCTGTGAAGAAGATGCAACAAAATGCACAACACAGCACTGCAACGGCCAAGGAGCTTGCGTTGTAAACGATACAGTCGATGTACCTCCATCACAACAATGCCAGTCATTCTATTGTGATCCGGCAGACGGCAATGTAAAA
>CAZJBR010000005.1:15028-17715 GCA_964544435.1 uncultured Methanosarcinales archaeon | reverse complement strand
TACCCCGAGCGGAGAGTATTCCAATGTGCAGAAATTGTATGTTGATGTGCCTTGAATTTTAGTAACCTTTAAATAGTGAATTATTATTCTAAAAACAAGATGTTTCAAAAACAACTTCCAGCAGATTATATATTTAATCCAGAATACTTAGTGCATTATAAGCCTGGAATGGAGCGGAATCTTCCTGAAACTGCTGTTGAGGATGGTAAGATGGTTGTTGCCGATAAAAAGCATCTACTGTCGGATTTCTTGACTTATTATTTTAGATTAGTGCAAGATAGGGGAGAAATTATTCACCAAGCACATATGGAATTGGCTATGCGCGAATTAAGCGATATTGTTACGCCAGATGAAAATTTAAGAGCAGAACTTGAAGGTTCAATAGATTTGTTGCGAGCTTTTCGAGACCAGGTTGTTAAAACTAGAAATTATACTATCCAAAAAGGATGGGCTGAGGGTAGGTGGCCTATAAATGCTTTGCAAGATGTTATTAAGGAATTAAATGAATACTTAGAAAGAATTAAAACCTCGGTTGAGCCAGAAATTGTGAAGTTATGATTTAACCCATAAAACAATCCTATCTCACACTTTTCACAACATCCGCGAAACTTTTTGCATCTAATGAAGCATTTCCAACTAACCCACCATCTATGTTTGGCATTGCAAGCAGGTCCTTTGCATTCTCGGGCTTCATAGAGCCGCCGTAAATGATTCTGGTGATTTTTGCTGACTCATTGCTGGAAATCCCCTCAAGAATTTTCCTTATGAAAAAGTGGCTTTCCTCAGCATCTGCTTTTGTAGCCGCTTTCTGGTTTGGATTGCCCCTGCTTATCGCCCAGACAGGCTCATACGCAATTGTAATGTTTTCAATATTAGTAATACCTTTTAGGCAGCTAAGCAGCTGGTCCTCAAGAATGTCTTCTGTCTTGCCTTGAGCTCTCTGCTCGAATGTTTCTCCTACGCAAAGAATAGGCTTCAAGCCGTTTTTTAATGCTGAAACCACTTTTTTGTTTATTAAAACATCATTTTCATTGAAAAATTCCCGCCTCTCGGAATGCCCCAAAATCACATATTCACAGCCAATTTCCCTGAGCATTATCGGAGAAACTTCGCCTGTGTAAGCTCCTGAATTCTCAAAATGCATGTTCTGGGCGCCCAGTTTTATATTGTTGCCTTTTAGTTCCTTGGAAACTGACTCCAGTATTGTAAACGGAGGGCAAATTACTATTTCAGCATCTTTAACGCCCTTGATTAATTTTTTGAATTCCTTGATAAAAGAAACAGCTTCTTTAGCCGTCTTGTTCATTTTCCAGTTTGCTGCGATAAGTTGTTGCATTTTTAATATGCTATAAAAATTGTCATTCCTTTTTATTTTTATTCTTTTTGCTTTTCGTTTTGAATATTAAAAACATTCCTAACAAACTAACAACCACAGACAGCATAAAAACCCATGCCAATACGCTAATTCCTATGTCCAAAAACAATTGCTCTGGATAAAGCCTCACAATTAGTTCGTTTGCAGGATCAAATATATAGGTTCCTTTCTCAAAAAACATGAGGTGAAATGATTCGAAAGCTGAAGAAAAATCCAAACTTACGGATAAAAATAAGGCAGTTGCCATAGCTGCCGTCAAAATCCCTCCAAAAGCCAGCACTTTGCCGAAGAAATCCATTATCCGTTTTACGGTCTTTAACATAGATACTAACATGACAGTCAATGACAAAAATAGAATAATGAAAATGTAAAGCAGAGTTCTTGAGACTTGTACAATCTTCCTGACGTCATGCAAGTGCTGTTTTTCCCTTTCATTGAATTCAACAGGCAATTGGTCATTAGTCCCTTTTATGAAACTCATAACCTGACCGTGCAATGAAGCTGCATTCATCACATCCTGCCCAACCTTATACTTTACGAATTCATTTTTATAAAAATTGCCGTCAAACACAGCAATATCCGCCACGATAAAAAAAATCAACAAAGGCAAAATTAGAATCAGGAGTATTTTTGATATTGATAAAAATCCCATTTAATTGTCCATTACAATAACCTTTTTCTCGTCCTCAATGGCTTTTTTAATCGCTTCCTCTATTGTCTTTACGCTTTTCCTGCCTTCCTGTTTTTTGGAATCATGGCTGCTTTCATTGAAAATCTGCTGCGCAGCCTTGAATGGGATGTCTTCCTCCTTCAGCTCCTTGTCATCCCCTGATTTTTCTTCCAATTCTCCAAGAGAATTATCTTTTTCCTTGTCCTCTTCATCTCTTTTCTCGTTTTTTATATAGTCTGAGCTGGAGCCTTTTTCCTTAGAGCCGTATTTCTGCTCATGGTATTTTGAATCGTCTTTTTTTTCATCAGAAAACGCATTTCCGTATTTTGAGTTGCTGTAGCTGCCTGAATGAATGTCCCACTTGTCCTCATCCCACAATTTCGTCTTGTACATGATTAAGATGCAATCAAGCCATTCCAAACTGATTTTTTTATTTTATAGCCCTTCTTGTTAAGCAGATCTGCTACTCTGCCGTTCTTTTCAAGCACCTGCGCCTCAAACTCAAAGTCAGGGGCTAATTCCTCAATCTCAAAAAATGGTTTTACCTGCTTCATTTTGTTGCATCTAATTTTTTGAAAACACTTCTTAAGTATGCTGCAGCTTTTTTAAACCTTCGCAAGTATCAAATCTATCTTTTTCCGA
>CAZJBR010000005.1:11774-15002 GCA_964544435.1 uncultured Methanosarcinales archaeon | reverse complement strand
GTTGCTGAATACAATCATGCAGGGAATGCCCCTGACATCAAATTGCACAGCTATTTCCTGATTGTCATCCACATTCAGCTTTGAGAACTTCAGCTTGGTTGGGTACTCCTTTGAAAGCTTGTCAAGCGCAGGGCTTACAATCCTGCACGGCCCGCACCATGGCGCCCAGAAATCCACCAGCACAGGCAAACTACTTCTTAAAACTTCTTTTTCAAAAGTATTTTTGTCAAGGTCAAGCATTTTAAATAGCGCATTGCCATCATTTATAAATTTTTACTCACCTAAACATCAAATATCTTCTCTTGTCTGTGTCTAGGTCTATAAATGAGTCACATTCCTGCTTTAGCAATGCTGAGCCTGATTTTCCGAAAGCTATAACCTCTATTCTGCAGCCAAGAGCATGCCTTAAGTGATGTATCAAAGGCACGTAATCGCCGTCACCGCTTACAATTACTATTGTGTCAAGTTTCGGCGCAAGCTCAATAGTGTCCATTGCCAAACCAATATCCCAATCGCCTTTTTTAGCTCCCCCGGCGAATATCTGCAGGTCTTTTGCCTTCACTTCAAATCCTATCTTGTCCAAAGCATCAAAAAAGTTCTGCTCCTCTTTTACGTCAGCCTTTATGACATAGGCTATCGCCCGTATCAAGCTTCTGTTGCCAACGGCAGCTTTAAGAATCTGCGCAAAATTAACCTTTGCATTGTAAAGGTTCTTTGCAGAGTAGTACATATTCTGCACGTCGACAAATACTCCAACCCTTTGGTCTTTGAAATGCGAACTCATTTATTCACCTCATGACAGGAAACTGCTCCTCATAGCCGCAATTCGAGCATTGCACTGCATTATTTTTGAATGAGAGGCTTAATTGCTTGCACATCGGGCATTGCTTGACTATTGAGAACTTTCGAAGTTTTTTTTCAAATTCAGGCTCGTCACGGTTCATGACTATCGCGTTCGTATCTTTGCTTATATATAAAGGTTATGAAAACCAAAACTGTCTTCGGAATCATATTCAATAAAACTCACATAATTATGAAAAAATAATAAAACAAATACAAAGAATAAATCTATCTTATAATCTCGTACTGCTTGACAATTATCCACGTGAAAATAAGCAGTATTACCGCTCCTGCAATCATCCATGACAATCCAAGAGGTATTGTGGAAGTGTACATAAGATAAAGCCCGTAAGCCATTATTCCAAACCCCAGCCACAGAAACTTATCTAAAACTATCTTCATGATTTCAAATTCCTGCTGCTCAGATAGCCGTCTTTTCATTTCTAGCCTCTTATGACAATGAAGAAATCTTTTTGGGCGTAAACATATTCCGGCATGCCCGATGTAAATGCTTCATCTGTTATGTCAAACGTCAAAAAGTATGAGCCAGAATCAACGGTTGTTGGCACACTCAATCTTATATTCCTAACATCTGATTCGGCAGCAGGTAGTGTATAAATCTGGTCTGTTGCATATTGGAACCAAGCTGGAGTTTCAATGTTAAAAAGTTGTCCATCAGGATCGGATATGGGATTGAATCTAATTTTGTATGACAATGACTGGTCTTTTTTATTTCTTATCCCGATAGTCAGGATTTGTGCACCTCCTTTGTCTATTACGACCTCAGTTTTAGGGAAAGAAACCTTTTTATCGCCCGTAATCAAATCATCTAAAATTCTTTGTTTCACAGTATCTGTGACATCTTCGGTTGTTCCTTGTATGTTTTTGAACATGCCTCTTATGAACCCTAAACCAAGACCGAGAAGAGTCATTGCTAGAACAACAATAACAATAGCCTGTATTGAAATCTCTAAAGAAGCTCTCTTATTAAATGACATCTATTCACCTCTTTTTCCCGGAACTTAATTGATACTTTACTAATTTATAGACTCATTTATAAATCTTTCGAAAATCAGAATTCTTTTTTCGCAACCTTTAAAAATTAGATACAAATCCTATTTGCCATGGCAAGAATAAGAAAATTTGTAGCTTACAGAAGGCTGGAAAGGCCTTATACAAGGACATCGAAATTCAAGGCAAAATCATACATTAAGATGACGCCTAACGTAAAGGTCGTCAGGTTTGAGACAGGGGACGCGAACAAGGATTTTAAGTGCACATTGAACCTTCTGTCAAAGTCTGAGCTTCAGATAAGGGACAATGCCTTGGAAAGCGCAAGGCAGACATCCAACAAGCTGCTTGAATCTCATCTTGGGCTGAACGGATTCCATTTGAAAATCAAGGTTTATCCTTACCATGTTCTGAGAGAGCATGCGCTTGCATCAGGGGCTGGCGCCGACAGGTTCAGCTCAGGAATGGCGCATTCATTCGGCAAGCCTGCAGGGATTGCTGCGAGAATAAAAAAAGGTCAGACTATCTTCCAGGTCAGCGTTGACAAGCAAGATCTTGCATTGGCAAAACAGGCTCTGGAAAGGGCTTCAAAAAAGCTGCCATGCGCGTGCAGTATAGAAGTTTTTGAAAAGAAATAAGGCACTAATAAGGTGGCCATAAAAAATCAGCGGGATGAGAGTGAGCAGCCCGCTCACAATTGCCTGATTCTCGGTTTTCCAAAAAACTTTCAGCTTTCGAAACCTATAAATAGTACTTTTAATCTACATCTTTATGGTTCTCGAACTGCTTGACCAAGTTACAACGAATAAGCCCATACAATCCGTTATAATTCTTTTAGTTTTTTATGCAATCTCGCAGCTATTTGTCATTGTATCCAAAAAAATAATCTTAAGAATTACCAAGACGACAAAGACAAATATAGATGATTTAATAGTTGTCAAGATAAATAGGCCAATATCGCTTATTTTGCTCCTGATAGGATTGAGGCTTGCGATAATCCCCCATAAACTTTCACTTTTTCTGCTTAATCTGGTGGAGCACACAATCTCAACTTTGATTATAATTATTGTTACCTACATTGTGATTGTAGTAGTCAACATCTTAATTGTAAACTGGGGCGAAAAATTTGCCTCAAAGACAGAGTCCAAGGTTGATGATGAGATTGTGAGGCTCTTCCAAAAGTTTTCAAGAATTACAATCAGTTTTATAGGCCTGATTTTCATACTGAATGCATGGGGCATTGAGATTGGGCCTTTGCTTGCAAGCCTTGGCATTGCCGGCATTGCGGTTGCTTTTGCATTGCAAAGCACTTTGGGCAACATATTTGGGGGAATCTCCCTTATTGTGGACAGGAGCATAACAGTTGACGATTTCATA
>CAZJBR010000005.1:0-11764 GCA_964544435.1 uncultured Methanosarcinales archaeon | reverse complement strand
CATTGGATTAAGGAGCACGAAGATAAAAAGCAGGGACGGCGACCTCATAATACTGCCAAACGGCAAGCTGGCAGACTCAAAAATCTATAATTACCACAAGCCGCTGCCGACAACGAGAGTTACCGTAGATTTTGGAGTAAAGTACGGCTCTGAAGCAAAAAAAGTAAAAACAGCTGTCCTTAAGGAATTAAGCGAGATTAAGAATGTATTAAAGACCCCTGAGCCAATGGTTATCTTTTACGAGTTTGGTGATTTCTCCCTTAAGTTTAAGGCGCATTTTTGGGTGAGCTCAATCGAGAAAAAGATAGAGGCAAAAGAAGAAGCCGTAACTGCAATCTACAATGCTTTAAACAGGGATAAAATAGGAATACCTTTCCCGACCAGAACCGTGTACCTCAGGCAGGATAAATGATTCACTGATTTAATATTTCTTTTATTATTCTGTAAGTTTCAGGGTAGCTTTCTATATCCAGAATTTCAGTATGCAATACATTTCCGAACAAACCGCCGCACGTGCCATTAATAAAATACGGCTTTGCAATTTCCAGCATTGCCTTTTCAGCTAAAACAACCCCATCCCCATTTCCTAATTTCATCCGGCAGCCTTGCCCCACCACTGAATAAATCTTGACTTTGTAAGGCTGTTTTGAAGGATCATTTAACTTGTTGATAAACAGGCTGTTTTCCTGCATATCCTGACATTCCCTGTTTTCCCCTATTAAGCCGCAATAATCGCCTACAGAGCCTGAAATACCCTTATTCGGAGTGGCTATGAGTATTAATTTGTCAATATTTTCATCACCAAATATCTGAACGTACCTTCTCGCAACCAAACCGCCCATCGAATGCGCAATTATATTCACTTTTGGCTTGTTTGACCGTCCTTTTACAATATCGATAAGGTCCTTCAGCCTCACTGCATAAGTGTCTATATTCTCACTTTTAGTCGGGATAACTATATACTTGTCTTCCTGCTTGAAAGCATCATAGTAGTAGCTTGCCTTTACAGTTACGGGTTTGCCCGACATTCCCCAGATGCCTGCCTGCAGCGGCTCATTTCTTGAATATAAAGAGATTATGCCTGCATTCAGATATCCTTCCTCCTGCAGCTTTGCCTGCAGCTTGTTGAAAGAATCCAATGAAAATTCAGGAGAATTGCCTTTTGCAAAGGAATGCCCATGCAGAAGTATTACGGGAAATGTTTTTGGATCCTTATTGCATGAGTCATCTCTGCAGCATGGCTTGCAGTCATTGAAAACACAGCATATGGGCGGATTGTCTGACAAATTGGTTTCCACCCTTGAGGTTATGCTGTATTCTATGTCAGCACTGACCATATCAAAACTTAAGTTTTCAATTTCCCTAATGCTCCTAAGCCGTGAGCATTTATTTATTAACGGCAGCAGGTCATCAGAAATATTTGTCTTGGATAATAAATATAATGACATATTTATTGTCTGGTTGTAGCTCAGCTCCTGCAACTCTGTTAGATTTTTAGGAAGCAAAGAATTTGCAATGCTGATTGCATCATGGCTTGCGTTATTCTCCAATTTTAACTTTTCAAATGATAATAAGTTAGAGTTGTTGATTTTTCTCATTTCATTGACATCAAAATTTCTTGCCAATGTTCGGAACTCGTCTCCAGATGGGAAACTTATTTTACGATTTTCAATCTCATTCAGTGCCGCGCTCACTGAGTTTGCATATCCCAGGATCAAGTCGGCCAAAAGGCTGCATTCCTCCCTGAAAAAAGAAGCATTTGGATATGCTTCAATGAAGCTGTCCGTGTCAATAATCGGATTTATGATAGATGCGTTGCCAGGGCAATCCTGCCTTAAGCTGCACAAATAGCTATTCCAGTATTCCAAATTATATTCAAGATTAAAAAATAACAAAGCCGCGGAAGTCTTGGACTCGTTAATTATTGAAAGCTGCTGTTTTGTAATATTTTCCAATCCTTCAAAAACGCTTTTATAGTCTCCAAACCTGTTGTGTGTTATTGAGTACGCCAGCTCGTAGAATCTGTTTTTATTGGATTCAAGGCTGTTGAGCATCTCGCTGTCATCCAGTATCCCTGCAATAATATTTAACTCATTAATGTTTGTGTAAACCGAGCCTGATTCTGATAAAAGGCTGTTGTGCAATTCCAAAGAGTCATTTATTTCATTATCCAGCTTGTGCATTGATTTCCTAATGCCGCGCAGCCTTTCAATAAAGCTGGCGTTAAACAGCTGGTTTAACTTTGCGTAGTCCTCGATAGACCACAAGCTTCTTAAGTTTTCTATGGATAACCTGGTTTTGTCATAAACATCATCAATCTCAATCTTGTCCTTCGTCAGATTGTTGAGATTGACATCATACCCCAGCTTGAAGTACTTTTGGTTTACCTGCTGGTGCAGGATGTCAACATCATTTAAAAGCTCCAGCAATTTTGTGACGTTCTGCTTCAGTTTTTTCTTCAGCTCTTTTTCTGTTTCAGTCAAATCATAGTTTACAGCAACGAATGATGACCTGAATTTTTCAGGGCTTTTTGTAAGGCACAGCAATGACCGTATGCTGCGGCACGATATATCGAAGCTGTAGATGTCCTGCCCCGATCCAAGCCTCTTGACGCCCAATTCATAACCTTTTATGAAATGCATGCTCCTCTCAATTTCAAAATTGCCTTTGTCAATAATCTCTTTCCTGCCCACATCATTAAAGGAGTAAGTGCATGCTGATTTGCAGTACGCAAAATTATCAGTAGAAACATCAAATTCTGCTTTTTTTGATTCACCATACTTTAAGTCAAATGATATCTGATGCGGCGTCAAATACAGAATCAATTCATTTCCCAGCAGGAAATTTATTTTCTGGTTAAAAAAAACTATAAGGTATACAAACAACAAAGTGGCTATCAAAATAATGAGAAACTCGTATTTCTTCCAAAATGATTTTTGCTCTGGCACAATCAATCAATATCTGCGTATATTAAATAGTTTTCGGGTAAATTTATAAGCCTGAGATTATTATTTTCTATATAGTAACTAATTAAACTTGATATCGTTCTGCCTATACCAAACCGAAATGTTTAAATATAAGTTATTACTATTTTAAGATATTAATATACATTTTTGTATACTGATATAGAAAATAACGTAAATAAACGTTGGGATGTAGAAACAGTTATTTACCCTTAAAAAAGAGTGTGTTAAATTGGCAACAGAACTTATCAGCTTAGGAATACTTTTCTTATGCGCTATTATAGGCGGTATTATAGCAACCAGATTCAAGCAGCCCGCTGTCTTTGGATTGCTCTTAGTTGGTGCGTTAATCGGTCCGAACTCCCTCAACCTTGTTCAGGATGTCAACATGATAAGGATGATGGCGGAGTTTGGAGCAATACTCATACTCTTCATTATCGGACTTGAATTTGACGTTTCAAAATTGATGAAGCTTGGCGCAAGGTCCATCTTAATCGGGCTCTTAAAATTTTCAATAGTATTATTCCTTGGCTACGAAACAACTTTGATCATGGGGTTCAGCACAAAGGTTGCGCTATTCATCGGCGTGATACTTTCGTTCAGCAGCACTGTTGTTGTTATAAAAGTCCTTGAGCAGAAGGAGATGTTCAGGAGAAAAGAAGTTCCGCTGCTTGTTGCAGTCCTTATAATAGAAGACATAATCGCGGTATTAGCTTTGACATTTTTCTCCGGAATCAAAAATTCAGGCATTGAAATATTGTCTACGTTTGAGAATATAATATTTTCAATTGCAATATTGGTGTTGGCTTATCTTATTGTGATGAAAATTTTGAAGTTCGGAATAACTATTATACTTAACAACAATAGCGATGAGTCCGTTTTGACATTCCTTTCATTGGGTATTGGGGCTCTGTTTAGCTATTTTGCCTCATCACTTGGTTTGGCGCCTTCAGCTGGGGCATTTTTAGCCGGGAGCGTCGTCGCATCCATGCCGAACGCAAGAGAATACGGAAGGGCAATCCACCCTTATGCACTGATATTTACATCGATATTCTTCATTTCAATGGGCACTTTGGTTGATTTTCATTCGGTTCAATCCAACCTGCTCTTGATATCGGTTTTGATACTCGTAGTTATAATCTCGAGATTCATCGCAATAGGCTTTTTGACATTCCTTCTGGCAAATTTCAGGAACGAGCAGCCGTTTTTTTCCAGCATTGCGATGATGTCTGTTGGGGAGTTCTCATTGCTGGTTGCAAAGGAAAGCGAGAAATTTGGCTTAGGAATTGACTTGGTGACTATAACAGCTGCAATAATCTTCATAAGCGCAATACTAATGTCAATTGGCATAAATTACAGCAAAAACCTCCACAGCGCGCTCAACCCAAGAATGCCCATAAAAACAACGCTTAAGCTGGAGAGGATTTCAAATTACATGAGAACATTCTTTGACCAGATGGAAATTGAGAATTTTTTCACAAAAAAATTAAGGTCTGAGTCAAAAATTGCCTTTGCATTTGTGATGGTAACACTTTTTGCGTTTTTTATTCTTGGGAAAGTATCCCTTCAAATTAAATACAACTACAATTCAGTCTTTTTGTATGCGTTCTATGCATCAAGTTTAGCATTGACAGCGTACCTATTTGGAATTATTTACAAAAGGCTTAAAGTCATAAACCATATGATAGCGGTAATATTGACTAATGTCGACAGCTCAAGAAATTTAAAGAAATGCGCCAGGATAATAAATAATTTGTCTATTGCTTTGCTGTTGTTTTTTTCTGCAATGCTGTTCCCGTTTATAATGTTCGCATTGAATCTAAGTGCATGGGCAAATGCCATACCTTTTGCACTCATCATAGCGGCATTGTATTTCGTCAAGAATCTTATAGTGCTTATTGACGGCAGTCCAAGCTATGTTCCGAGCTATAAGGCAAGTGATTCTGCGGCTAGATCTTAGCATTCAAGCCAATAAACTTTATTTTGGCTCTATGAATCCCAAAACTATTTAAATCAACCTTCTTTCTCGCTGTTGATTCTTTGCTCAGCCGCAAAAATTATCGCGTCTGGTTGCGGCTTCCCAGCAGTTAAAATCAAACTGCGGATAGCAACTAATTATTTTGTTGGGTGGCTGCGTTTTGCATTCGGAGGTACAATATGGTAAGCTTTAAACTTTGCATTTCAGACCCGTCCAGCGGGAGAACATTTCAAAAGGAAGTGAAAGACAGCATGGCAAGGCCGTTTATCGGCTTGAACATAGGTGAATCTGTAAAAGGGGACTCAATTGAAATAAGCGGCTACGAGCTTCAGATAACCGGGGGCTCTGATTATTGCGGCTTTCCGATGAGAAAAGGGATTCTCGGGCTGAGGAAGAAGATAACGCTTTACGGAGGAGTCGGATTTAAAGGAGACGCAAAAGGCATCAAGAGAAGAAAGACTGTCTGCGGGCACAAGATACACGATAAGATTTCACAGATCAATCTCAAGGTAACTAAGCAAGGCGCCAAGAAACTGGCTGAGATATTCGGGGTTCCTGAAACAAAAGAAGCAGATAAGGAAAAAGAAGTTGAAGCGAAGCAAAAGGAAGTGAAAGAGCAAAAGAAAGTTGAGATTAAGGAACATAAAGCTGAAGAAAAAAAGCACGACAAGCCTGCAAAAGAGCATAAGGAAGAGAAAAAATAATATTCATTAATTAGAAACTCAATAAAAAATAACTTAAAAATATTCAATAAAAAGTAAAGATGATTCATGAATAAATAGGCGAGGTGTGCTTTAATGGCGGAAAAATTACGCCGAGAACAAGAATTTGCGAAGCATATTGAAAGATAAAAATTTTCAAAATAAACATACTTAAATATAAAAATCAATTAAAACATGGCTAGAAAGAAGAAAGATGAGCAGCAAGAAGAATTGCCGGAACAGCCTGTGCTTAACATCGGCATGGTCGGCCATGTTGACCATGGAAAGACAACCTTGCTCGAGCGCCTGAGCGGCAAATGGACAGACACTCATTCTGAGGAACTGAAGCGCGGAATCACGATAAGACTGGGATATGCAGATGTGGTATTTAGAAAATGTGACACATGCAAGGGCGCAAAGGCTTATACAACAAAGGAAATTTGCCCTGTTTGCAACTCCACAGCAACTGCTTTGAGGAAAGTGAGCTTTGTTGATGCGCCAGGTCATGAATCTCTGATGGCAACTATGCTCAGCGGCGCAACAATAATGGACGGGGCTTTGCTCTTGGTTGCTGCCAACGAAGAATGCCCTCAGCCGCAGACGAGAGAGCATTTGATGGCACTTCAGATTGTCGGAGTGAAGCATTTAATTGTTGTGCAGAATAAGATAGACATAGTGAGTGAAGAGCAGGCTATTAAAAACTACGGGCAGCTGAAGGATTTTCTTAAAGGAAGCGCCTATGAGAATTCACCTATAATCCCTATTTCCGCGCAGCACAGGGTAGGATTGAATTTCCTGATTCAGGCAATTGAGGAGAACATTCCGACTCCTGTAAGAGATAGGAACAAAGATCCAATTATGCTCGTTGCGAGAAGCTTTGACATAAACAAGCCGGGAATTACTCCTGACAAGCTTGTTGGCGGCGTGCTCGGCGGAAGCCTGAAGCAGGGAATACTAAAAGTTGGCGATACTATCGAAATAAGGCCAGGAAGAGCGGTCATCGAGAAAAATCAGCAGGTGTGGAAGCCAATATCAGCTGAAGTAGTGAGCCTGAACTCCGGCGGCTTAAGTCTTGAGTCGGTTTCGCCAGGGGGCTCTATAGGTGTTTTGACTTCTTTGGACCCTTCGGTAGTCAAATCAGACCAGTTAACAGGCTGTTTGGTCGGCTTGCCGGGAAAATTGCCTAAAGTCTGGAATGAGATCATGCTGGACGTTCACTTGCTGCAGAGGGTTGTAGGAACTAAAGAAGCGCTTAATGTCGAGCCGATAAAAATGTCAGAGCCTCTGATGCTTAACGTGAATTCAGCAGCGACTGTGGGAATAGTGATTGAACTGAGAAAGAACAAGATAAAATGCAAGTTAAAACTGCCTGTTTGCGCAGACCCCGGCTCAAGAGTTACAATCTCCAGACGGATTGGCAACAGGTTTAGGCTGATTGGTTACGGCGAGATTGTGGAGAAGTGAGTTAATAATGTATTTTCAAGAATCAGGAGCTGAAAACTGCTTTGAGAGGAATTTCCTCTACCTCTCCAAGTTTTTTAAATCTTTTTTGGAAATTTAAAATCATAAATCCAACTATCTCTTTTGTTTTAGCGTCCTTTCTTACAAAAACATCTTCCTTTAGTTCTTCGGAGATAGCTTTTCTAGGTTTACCTATGGAGATATCCAGAACATCCCCTTCCTTGTCAAATGAAAAAATTAATTTTTTATCCATTCTATGTCACCTTTCTTGAGCTTGTCCGAAGTGTAAGACGTAATCACCAACTTCTTGCGCATATTAACCACCACCACAATATAATACTTTCCTTTTTTCTTATGGTAAACCTTAATATGGTCGTCAATACCGCTTACTACAATATAATCTGGATTTGATAATGAAGCCTTGATTAAATCTATGGTTATTTCAGGATGTTTTTCCTTAATATGTTTAATTCTTTCATCAGGCAAATAAAATTCATTGTTGACCACATCTTTAATTTTCACAAGAATAAAATCTATGTCTTTATTAATAAAGTTATTGTTTTGTCAAAAAGTTAGTTTACTGGTTACGGAGAGATTGTGGAGAAATGAAAAAATGTTTATACTATTCTTTTAGGACCTCTTATATAATCTTTAATCAATTGGTCTTTTTCTCGTAAGTAGTCTCCAATTTCGAGATTCAATGAAAAATTCCTTATAAAATGTGTTAACCCACTAATCATGATTACTGCTCCGGTTGGTATTACAGAATAGTGTGCTATGTGCGATAAATATTCTGAATATTCTTTTAGTTCATTTACAATATGGGGCTGAGCAACTATAGTTACGATTCCAAATGCACTTGCCATCAGCCCAATTACCATCCCGCCCCTATACACTGCTGTCTGCTCTTTTGCAATTGACTCAAGTCTTCTAATCGTGGTTTCTGGTTTTATATTTTGGTGATTTTTTAAATGCGTTATTAAATTCTTAAAATCTTCAGCTAGCTGACGATGTTTTGGAGGATACCTGTAATCTGCCCAAACTCCATAAGCTCTGTCTGCTAAATTTTGTAACATTGCATAAGGGAATTCAATACGTTTTATTAAGCTTTTGTCCATAACTACCCTATAGTAGTATAAACCAAAAGCTTTAAATATACCTTCTCTAGCTTCTATCTTATGAGGGGGTCGGTTATATTTTTGTTAATGCTTGTAGGAATAGCTTCTTTTAGTTTTGCAGCTTTGAGCGCAAATAGCGAGAAAACTGAGAACACTAAACTGTTGGAATTCATCACTTTTACCTCTGCCGTGTGCGAAGCCAAGGAAGAAGTGATTCATTGCAAAGACGAGGTTTTTGTGAACTGTAATGGCAACATTTCAAAAGCAGCTGATGTTGCGGAATGCGACGGAATAAGAATTGATGTTCCAAAAGTAGACGGATTTGCTGTTTTTGACAGGGGCTGGAAGGATCCGAGGAATTGATTTATTCCCCCTCAAACTGCACCAAAGAAAATAATCTATGCCCTTTTGCCTCTATTTTTTCCCTGCCATGCAAATCAGGCAGTTCTATTATGACAGCGCATTCCACTACCTTTCCGCCAAGATTTTCTACCAGATTTATTGAGGCAATCAAAGTGCCAGCTGTCGCAATCAAATCGTCCACGAGCAAAACTCTTGAACCTTTTGGTATGGCATCAACATGGACTTCGACCGTCGCCCTTCCGTACTCCAATTCATAATGCTCCTTGTTGGTTTTTGCAGGCAATTTTCCCTCTTTTCTTATTGGAACAAAGCCTTTATGCAGCCTGTGGGCAATCGCCCCTCCAATGATAAATCCCCTGCTTTCAATTCCCGCAACTAAATCTATATCGTCGTTTTTGTACCTTTCACAGAATTTGTCAATTACATAATTTAATGCATCTGCATCCTTCAAAAGTGTAGTTATGTCTCGGAACATAATTCCATGCTTTGGCCAGTTTGGGATTGTCCTTATGGATGATTTTAAGTCCATAATCTAAAAGAAAGTCAGGTTGTATTTATAATTTTCTTAAACAATCTTTTTAAACCATAAGGTATTCCTACACTTTGATGCTAGTCAACAATAAAAACTACAGGACTGTCTGGATGCAGGACAATTTTGTCTATTTAATTAATCAGCAACTTCTCCCGCATAAATTTGAAATCTATAAATCAGGCAATTACCTTGAAACCGCTGACGCAATAAAAACAATGATTGTCAGAGGGGCGCCTGCAATCGGAGCGACCGGGGCGTTTGGCATGGCACAGGCTGCTATGGAATTTACAGGAAAAGATTTTGAAAATTTCAAGATTCATCTGAGAAAAGCAGAGCAAATTCTGAAATCTACAAGGCCTACAGCAAGTGACTTATCCTACGGAATTGATTTTGTTCTGAAAAAAACACTTGATAATTTTGACGCCCAAATAGCAAAGAAATATGCGGTTAAAGTGGCAAATGAATACGCTGACTGGAGTGCCGAATTGTGCAAAAATATCGGAGAGCATGGCAACAAACTGATAGGCAAAAACCATAACATACTTACTCATTGCAATGCAGGCGCTTTGGCTTGCGTTGATTATGGAACTGCATTGTCGCCTATAAGGGTTGCGCATTACAGCAAAAAAAATATTTTTGTTTATGTTGACGAGACAAGGCCAAGAAACCAGGGAGCGTCTCTAACAGCATGGGAACTATCACAGGAAAAGATAAATCATTCGATAATCGCAGATAATGCAGCAGGGTTTTTCATGAAGCTCGGAAAAATAGACATGGTAATTGTTGGAGCGGACAGGATTGCAATGAACGGGGATGCAGCAAACAAGATCGGCACTTACGAAAAGGCAGTGCTTGCAAAAGAAAACAATATCCCATTTTATGTGGCAGCCCCATTGTCAACTTTTGATGTTAATTCAAAAACTGGCAATGATATACCAATCGAGGAGAGGCATGAGGATGAAATCTTATACATGCATGGCATGGATGAGAATGGAAACGTCAAAAAGTTTAGAATATCCCCACAGGAGAGCTCCGCGAAAAATCCCGCATTTGACGTCACGCCAGCAAAATATATAACCGGGATTATTACAGAAAAAGGTATAATAAAGCCAGTGGCCGAGGAGATCGAGCGGTTTGTTAACGGCAATTTGGCTATAAAAAGGTTTATATAGCGTGCTACACACTTGAGGAATAAAATGGACTGGGGGATGAAGAACAGGTTAGCAAGGATTTTTAACCAGAAGAGCGGCAGGACTGTCATGCTTGCTGTTGACCATGGCTACTTCCAGGGTCCTACAACAGGACTGAGAAAACCTAGAGAAACTATAAGCCCTTTGCTGCCATTTTGTGATTCTTTGTTTGTCACAAGAGGTATCTTGAGGAATTGCATAAGTTCAACAACAAATACTCCGATTTTCTTAAGAGTTTCCGGCGGTCCGAGCGTGCTTGGAGAACTTTCAAATGAGGACATAACAACTTCTATGAAAGAAGCATTAAGGCTGAACGCTGTTGGCGTTGGAATGTCGATTTTTGTCGGGGAAAAAAACGAAGACAGAACTATATCCAACCTTGGCAGGATTGTAAACGAGGCAGAGGAATATGGAATGCCTGTGTTGGCTATTACAGCTGTTGGAAAAGAAATGGCAAGAGACTCCAGATATCTTGGATTGGCGAGCAGGATTGCAGCTGAGATTGGAGCTCACATGGTAAAAACATATTACTGCGCTGAGGATTTCGAGAAAGTTGTTGATGGGTGCCCTGTTCCGATTGTGATCGCTGGCGGGAAAAAAATTCCTGAAAAAGAGGCTTTGGAAATGTCTTATAACGCAGTAAGCAAGGGCGCTGCTGGAGTTGACATGGGCAGGAACATATTCCAGTCAGAAAACCCTGCTGCGATGATACAGGCTGTAAGGGCAGTTGTGCATGAGAATTACACAACTAATGAAGCTTTTGATTTGTTTAATCAGTTGAAGGAAAAGAAAACTGTTTCTCAGGTTGTTGAATAGGAAAGTTTTTTATACAAGCTTGTTGAAATTGGATATATCGTGTTATCCAATAAGAAAGGCGCGTCTTTTGGAACTATTGTAGCTGTGTTTGGTTCTATTCTAATCGCTCTTGGCGTTGCCTGGCTTATTGCTCAGAACTGGCATCAGATTCCGGCTCCTTTGAAAATAATAATACTTCTTTCAGCAACAAGCGGAGCTTATGTTACAGGAACCATACTTCGTGTTAGGGAATATACTGGCATTGGAAAAGCATTGTTTGTCTTAGGGGCATTGCTCTATACACTCAGTATATTCTTAATAGCACAAATATTTGCTACGCCTACAGGCTGGCAAGGGTATGCTTGGTTGTTTTTATTATCGTGGGTAGGTGTATTGGCGTCTGCATATATCTTTGATTCATCTGCAAGCTTAGTAGTTGGTTTGATTGAATTTTGTGTATGGCTTGTTATACAATTTTTAGCTTTTTCCGAAAAAGCAAGATATTATAATACATCTTACGGTATTCTAGCCTTGTATTTCCTCTCAGCAGGAATTTTAGTGTATGGATTAGCATTATTGCATAGGTCAGCAGAGCATAAATTTGGTATGGTATACTTAATTTGGACTGCATTTTACTTTATGGCTTTCACCTATGTTTTAAGC
>CAZJBR010000004.1:15284-19171 GCA_964544435.1 uncultured Methanosarcinales archaeon | reverse complement strand
CGAAGAGGACATAGCAAACCTGCCGGCAGAAATAGCGGATGTGCTTATAACCAAGGGAAAGGCAGAGGAGATAAAGGAAGAATAAAAGTTTATTTTATCGACGATAATTCTAGTTTTCAAAACCTTTTTAAAGCAGGCAAAAATTCTTTAACTGATGAAATTCCCAAAAAATATCAAGAGGTACTGCCCTTACTGCAAGAAGCATACAGAACATACGGTTTCGAGTACAAAAAAGAAAAACCCCGGAAGCCTTACATACGGCTCCAAAGTGAGGGCCAGAAAAAGAGGCCGAGCAAGAGGAAAGGGCAATCTGGGCAGGTATTCAAAGCCGGCAATAAGCAAGTTCAAGATGACCGGAAAGAAAGCAACAAAAAAGACAGATTTAAGGTACGAGTGCAAAGTCTGCAAGAAAATGCATGTTCAAAGGCAGGGCTTTAGGGCAAAAAAAATTGAATTTAAGTGAGCTTATTGCATTTGTAAACTATATAACTCCCTTCTATTTTGTCATAAAACACACTCAATAACTCGCAATTCTCATTTAGATACTGCTGTACTTCTTTAAAGGCCGAAATGCCCTGCCTGCTCCTTATTACAAACAAAATACCCTTTCCCTTTAAATCGTTCAAAACCTTGCTTAAGTTTCTTATTCCTGAAAGAAAAACCTCAGTATTTGTATCAACAAAGTCAAGCGCTATCCTTTTGTCTGTTGATAAGGCGAGCAGCGGGACAACAGAATCGTCACCAAAAAGCGTTGCGCCTTCATGTGAGTTTAAATTGATTAAGTCTATTAGATCCCTGCCCCTTTCAAAACCCGTAAATCCAACCCTCTCCAAAAACAAAGCATCCGACGCCAAATTCCATACAAAAATCAGCAGCAGAATGGCGGAAATGAGCATCTTCCATTTTTTTTTCAAATTGAGGATTCTGAAAAGATTTGTAATTGAATAGCCGCCGATAATGGCCAAAAATGGGAATGTTATGATAAAATAAAACCCAAAAATTTTCTTTAAAACCATTAAGAATACCAAATAAACGACCGAGGCGCCGGCAAATACAGCAACTGGCTTTTTTTCTTTTATAAAAATAAGCAGGGACGCAGATAAAAACAAAACCCAATTTAATCTCAGAATATCAATGTATTCCGTGAAATTTTCAATGCCTTCAAAGCTTTTTAATAAATGAAATTTGTAAACCGGAATTAGGTACCGACTGCCAAAAAATACGATGAAAATTGCATTGGCAAGCAAAAAAATAATAATAAACCCCGACGATAATCTTAAAAATTTCCTCTTATTTGACAATAAAGCTGCAAACAGAATAACTGCTACAGGGATCAAGCTCAACAACCTTGTTATTCCGGCAAAGCCAAAAAGTATGCCGGCTGAAAAGTAGGCGTTCGCATTCAGCAAAAGGTAAACTCCAGCAACAATTAACAGCGTTGCAATCTCTATCCCGAATGAAAATACAGAGTTAAACATTACGCTGTAGCTGAACAAGAACAACAATGACGAAATAACTGCTTCAGAACTGCCAAACTTTTCTTTTGTTATCTTAAAAATTAAAAATGCCGATATCAGAGTTGAAATCAATGGCACAGACTTAAGAATAAAAATATTGAAACCAAATATCTTATAAACTAGCGCCATTAAATAGCCATGCAATGGCGGATGCACAAATAAAAAATCACCGTAAGGATATTTTCCATCGCTTATCAGCTTTCCAGTATAATAATATATATTTTCATCTCCGGGCTGGGGTGTTAACAAGCCCCTTAACGCAATCAAAATAAATACAACTATAAAGGAGAATAACAGAATGTATGCTAATCTATTTTTATTTATAGGCATAAACTCAATTTTTACTGAATTGTATATAATATTTATTATTTTGCAAAGGCAAAGGTATATAAACCAACATAAATTACTTGAAGCCTATTCAAAGAATCAAAAATGCCAAAAATAAAAGACCCGACAAGCAAATTTATCAAGATCCGATGCCCTAAGTGCAAGAATGAGCAGATAACCTTTGGGAAAACTGCGACAAAGGTGGACTGTTTGGTCTGCGGGAAGACCCTTGCAGAGCCAACCGGCGGGAAAAGCAGAGTGAAGGCAAGGGTCCTGGAAGTGCTGGAATAAACTTCTAAAATGCTTTTTAAAAAACAGGGTTTTCCGGAGGAAGGCGAATTAGTTCTTTGTACAGTCACAAGCGTTCAATTCCATTCTGTATTTGTAAACATAGATGAATATGCCAAGGGCGGAATGATACACATTTCTGAAGTATCGCCAGGCAGAATCCGGAATATCAGGGATTTCGTCAAGGAAGGCAAGAAAATCGTCTGCAAGGTCTTAAGGATAAACCAGGAGAAAGGGTATATTGACCTGTCCTTAAGAAGGGTTAATGAATCAGAGAAAAGAAGAAAAATTGACGACACCAAAAAAGAGCAGAACGCAGAAAAAATAGTGGAGATTGCGGCTGGCAAAATTGGAATTAAAACTGAGGAGTTATACGGCGAAATATCCAAGAAAATAGTGAGTTATGCGTCTTTGCATGAATTTTTTGAGGAAGCTGTAAAAAACCCGGGCGCGCTTGAAAACCTCGGGATAGACAAAACGCACTTGAAGATCATAGAAGAAACAATAAGCCAAAGGATTAAGCCGTCAGAAGTTAATATCACCGGAAAGCTCAAGATAACTACATTTGCTCCGAATGGCATAAGCTTAATCAAAGAATCCTTAAAAAAGGCTGAAGACGCTGCCAAATGCGAAATAAGCATAAATTATCTTGGCTCAGGGCTCTATAGGTTTTTGGTTAAAGCTTCTGATTACAAGTCAGCTGAAAAGTCTATGAAGGCCGCAACAGAAACTGCAATAAGCTATGTTGCAAAGCACGCGGGAACTGCTGAATTTAATCGTGACTCCTGATGAAACATATCCACAGATGCAATAACTGCAATAAATATACTATGAGGGAAGTTTGCGATTGCGGCGCTAAAACAAATGTCTCAAAGCCCTTGAAGTACAGCCCGAATGATAATCTTGGCGCTTATAGGAGAAAGGCAAAACTTGAAGAATATAAAAGAAGGGGTTTAATATGAGGGATAACCGCTGGTGCACGACATTATTTGGAAAATCTCCAAAGCTCAATAATCCTATTTTTATAGAGGGACTGCCTGGAATTGGCAATGTGGGAAAAGTTGCTGTTGATTTTCTTATAGATGAGCTGAATGCAAGAAAATTATATGAAATCACTTCGTATACTTTCCCGCACTCTGTATTTGTGAATGAGGACAATTTGGTTGAACTCCCTATAGTCGAGATGTTTTACAAAAAGAGCAGCGGGAAGCGTGATCTTCTGCTGCTTGGGGGGGATGTGCAGCCCATAGATGAGATAAGCTCTTACGAATTTTCGGAAAATATTCTCGATTTGGTTCAGAAATTCCGTTGCAGGGAAATAATAACATTGGGCGGCATAGGGCTTCCGGACATCCCAAAAAAACCAAAAGTTTACTGCACAGGCAATTCAAAAAAAATAATAGGCAGGTACAAGAGCGATTTGGTCAGCAACAACCTTTATGGGATAGTTGGCCCTATTGTGGGAGTATCTGGGCTGTTGCTTGGACTGGCTTCAAGAAGGCATATGGAAGCCATATCCTTTCTGGCGGAGACGTACGGGCACCCTATGTATCTTGGCATAAAAGGAGCAAAAGAGATTTTGAAGATTCTTGACAAACAGCTGGATTTGCGCCTGGACATAAACAAGCTCGACAAGGAAATCAAGGACATTGAAGACGAGCTCATGAAAAAGACAGAGCAGCTAAGTGAAGTTTCAAAAGCTATTGCGCTTAAGAAGCTGCAGAAAAAGATTGGCAGTGATATTGAGTATATAGG
>CAZJBR010000004.1:0-15184 GCA_964544435.1 uncultured Methanosarcinales archaeon | reverse complement strand
CTATTGCGCTTAAGAAGCTGCAGAAAAAGATTGGCAGTGATATTGAGTATATAGGGTAATGTGTGTCACTACTATTAAAAGGCAATAAAATCGAAAGATTTAAATAGGAGCTTTATTTCCAATATGTCGGGAGAAAAATAAAATGCCAGAAGGATATCAAGGAATAAGGTATGAACCAACACTCGCATATGTAGTACTTCCGCAACCAAGTAACATTCAAGCACAAATAATAAACCTTCAGACTCCTCAAACATTTGATAATATGTTAGAATTTCTTTGTTCTATTCCAGAAGGAGCAGTCATAATTAATCCAGCACGAGAAGCTCTTATATTACGTGAAAAAGCAAGAGCAAGGGCATCAAGTAAAACTGAATTTGATTTAAAAATGGCTACTCAAGATAGAGAAATGGTTTCTCGTGGACAACTTTTTTAACAAACTATTAGACTGCAATTCTTGTCCTTAATTCTTTTATTTGACTGAACTTCATTCTTGATTAACTGCAGACTCAAAAACTTTGCTTCCAGTTCCAGTCACAATATTTAAATATATACACTTCTTAATTTGATAAGGTGATTTATTTGGATTTGCATATAAAAAAAATAAAAGCGAGAGAGGTTCTTGATTCCAGAGGCAACCCTACAATTGAAGTGGATTTGTCTACAAAGTCATATTGCGCCAGTTCAATTGTCCCGAGTGGCGCATCAACAGGCATTCACGAGGCATTGGAGCTAAGGGACAACAATAAAGCAAGGTATTCCGGCAAAGGAGTGCTGAATGCTGTATCAAACGTCAACAAAATTATATCTAAAAAACTTATTGGCATGGACTGCGGAAAACAGAGGGAAATAGACAATATGCTTATTGAGCTTGACGGCACAGAAAATAAATCCAAACTCGGAGCCAATGCAATTCTGGGCGTTTCTATGGCTGTCTGCAAAGCAGGCGCGATGTGCTCTGGCAGAAAAATTTACGAGCATATCAAAAAATTATCTAATAGAAATCAGATGATACTGCCTGTACCCCAAATGAATGTGCTGAACAGCGGCAGGCATGCTGGCATTGAAAATGATATCCAAGAGCATTTGATAGTGCCTGTCGGATTTAAAACTTTTAGCGATGCGCTGAGAGCCGGAGCTGAAACATACCATACTCTAAAAAATATTTTAAAAAAGAAATATGGAGCTCGGGCGGTATTGCTTGGAGATGAGGGAGGCTTTGCGCCTCCAATAGAAAACATTGAGGAAAGATTAGGATTAATGCTTGAAGCAGTTGATGAAGCGGGATACAGTGGAAAAATAAAGCTTGCGTTGGATTGCGCCGCATCTGAATTTTACGACGACAGAAATGGCAAATACACTATTTTAAATAAAGATTACACCCAAGGACAGCTGGTTGATTTTTATAGTCAGTTAATAAGAAAATATCCGCTTGTTTCTATAGAAGATGGCATGTTCCAGGATGATTGGGATGGATGGACATTGATGAACAGGCAGATTGGCAGTAAAACGCAACTTGTTGGAGATGATCTGCTGGTTACTAACATAGGAAGGATAAAAAGAGCGCTAAATGAAAAAGCTTGCAACGCACTGCTGCTCAAAGTGAACCAAATCGGCACGGTGACAGAAGCCATTGATGCTGCCATGATCTCCTTCAAAAACAAATGGAATGTTGTTGTAAGCCACAGGAGCGGAGAGACAGAAGACACCTTTATAGCGGACTTGTGCGTCGGAATTGGAGCAAACCAAAGCAAGTTCGGGGCGCCTGCAAGGAGCGAGAGGACTGCAAAATACAACAGGCTTTTGAGGATAGAGGAAAGTCTTGGAAAGAAGGCTGGATTGGGAAAGATTTAAATAAAATTAAATTTTCAGTAAGTTTAGAATGGTAGAAGCAGTAACACCGCGAGATGTTTCTTCGATATATGCAGCCGCACAAATAGCACAATATCTCCTCATACGACCTCCCAATATTCTTCCAGAAATAGGAATAGCCCTTGAGCAACTTGCGAGCAGTGAACAATTGGAGTTTGATGAAATGGATTCTGTAGATAAAGAATCCGCAAGAGACCTACAGACAGCAGCTTCTGATGATGAGCGCATACTTATGCGGGCTCTCAAAAAAGCAGGAAATAGTACAGAAGCTTCTAGACATGCATTTGATATTACTGATTGTTTTTGTGGATATGGTCTAGAGAAACTCATTCGTCTCAAAGATTCGAATCCAGCACTTGTTACCTATCAAGAGTTTACAGAGTGGTTGAGAAGTTGTATACACTTCGGTATCTGCGATATAGAATCTAGGTACTTGATTCTAAATCCACAACATAAAGAGCCGCCAATAGTTAATGTAGACTTTAAGGACAAAGCTTTGGAATGGATGTTGAATGAAATTGAAAAAAGAAGTCAATATGGCGAATTTAATTTTTTGAGCTATGTTTCTATAAAAAAGATTGATGACTATACTCTAAGATTGCGAATTGACAATAGAGAGTTAGAGCAATAAATTAGGCAGGATTATGATTTAGAATGCGAAAACCAATCATCACGCTTACAAGCGATTTCGGCGTTCAAAGCCAAGGCGCAGCAATCATGGAGGCTGCAGCGCTGGAGATAAATCCATCTGCGCGTGTAATACATCTGATGCACGGACTGCCAGATTTTAATTTGTTCTATGCAGCAAGAACAATGGAAACCGTGAATTATATGCAAGTTGGTTATCATGTTTGTGTTGTTGATCCAGACGTAGGGACAAAAAGAAAATCCATCATAATAAAGACCGGAAGAGGGGATTACTTAATAGGACCCGACAACGGTGTTTTGATTCCCGCGACAAGATTCCTCGGAGGCATAAAAAATGTTGTGGAAATAACCAATAGAAAATATATGAGGCATCCCGTTTCGCCTATATTCCACGGAAGGGATATTTTTACGCCTGCGGCCGCATACCTTTCCAAAGGAATTCATATAAAGAATTTCGGGAAAACGTTAAATGCTGAAGATTTGGTTATGGCGCCTTACGAAGAAGCAGAAGTAAAAGGAAATGAACTCCATGCAAAAGTCATATCTATAAACAAATTCGGCTCTTTGCATCTTAACATAATGCATTCTGCTTGGGGCAAACTTAAAGTGGATATGGGAGACAAAGTTAAATTAGAATTTAACAAAAACTCTATGGAATTACCATATGTTGCAACTTTTGGCGACGTGCAAAAGAACGCTCCTTTAATTATGAAGGATGATTACGGAAGGATAGAGATCGCATTAAACCAGGGCTCGTTCGCAAAAAAATACCCAATCAATATTGGCGATGATATTATAATAAAAAAATAAATGATCAAACTTGTACTTTTGAGGCACGGGCAAAGCACGTGGAATAAAGAAAACCGCTTTACTGGATGGACTGACGTGCCTTTGACAGAAGAGGGTATCCAAGAAGCAAGAAATGCGGCAAAAATTCTTAATAAAAATGGATATTGTTTCGACATAATCTTCACTTCAGTACTCAAGCGATGCACTGAAACCACCGAAATAATCTTGAATGAAATGGGGCTCAAAAATACTAAAGTGCGTAAATCCTGGCGCCTAAACGAGAGGCATTACGGCGCTTTGCAGGGCTTAAACAAGGCTGAGATGGCAGCAAAATATGGCGAGGAGCAGGTGCTGAAATGGCGCAGAAGCTATGAAATACGGCCGCCTCAGCTTGAGAAAAGCGATGAAAGATGGCCAGGCAATGATTCAAAATATAATCAAATAAACAAAGAATTGCTGCCGCTTACAGAATCTTTGAAGGATACTGTTGCAAGAGTTGCGATTTATTGGAAAGAGGGGATAGCGCCTGCCTTAAAGAAAGGAAAAAAAGTGCTTGTGTCAGCCAGCGGAAACAGCCTGCGCGCATTGGTTAAGTACATTGACAATGTTCCTGACGATGAAATAGTTGAATTTAATATTCCGACGGGAATTTCCCTTGTCTATGAGTTGGACAATGACTTAAAGCCTATTAATCATTATTTTCTCGGAGATCCCAAAGAAATAGAGGCGAAAATTAAGGCGGTTGCAGCGCAGGGAAAGTCAAAATAAATTATCTCCCATCACCCATGCCTCTTCCTGCAAACAAAAATTTTAAATCTGATTTTTTATCTGTAACACCGATAATTCTTGAATCTTTAAAACCCATGTCTTCTAAAGGAAGTAACCTAAACTCAATATCGTATTTTTTGATATTTCTTCTGCCCTCTGTGGAAATGCAGAAGCGCCATTATTAAGGTATTCTTGGGCTGCATCACGCAAAGCAGCAATTCTGGACGGAATTTCTAATGCATAATTAATCATATAGAATTCTCGTTCGCCTGGCGCTGCAGTTTTTGTGAGACTAATCATCTGGTATACCCTGATCTCTAAAGATTCTGCTTTGATTTCAGCTTGCATTTCAATAACACCGTATTTCAAGCCATTCGGCAATGCAGCTTCATGGCCTTCCGCTAACTTTTGCAGGTAAGCAATTTCCGCTTTTGCACATTTGACAATCTCATTTGCAATTGTTTTTAATGATGGTAGGCTCAATCTCCAATTATCAAAAAAATAAGGAAGCTCAGATAACTCAGGCCCATACTCTGATTTCAATTCCTGGGGTGCAGGAACCTTTGGTTCTGGAACCTCACAATACCCGCCTGTCAACATTACACCTTCCGCCAGATTAGGAAAATACCTTGTCAAATAATTTTGAGTTTCTTTTTTAATTTCCATTACCTCTTCTAGCTTCTGTTTATCTATCTTTGTTTGAGCAATTTTGGTTTCTAATCCAGAAAAGCTATTTCTTTGTGTAAACTCTGCGGAATTCAATGCATATAGAATTAATGCAGCTGATATTGCATTTATGACTGTTGCCATTGAATAGGGAAATTTAAAACTATTTATAAATCTACCTTACTTCACCGTCTATAAAACCTCGCAGCGTCCTCTGGCAATACGGAGTTTATTACGGCATTTGTTGATATTTCAAATCCCCCCCATGTGGCCAGGCGCGGGGTAACCTCAATATGAAAATGAAGGTTTTCTCCTTGAGGCGAATAATGCAAGAAGAAGTTGTAGGAAACATTTATCTTTTTCAGCTTAACCAAAATCTTTTTCAAAACTAATGCCAAATCTCCATATTCCCCATCATTGAGCTCTTCCATTGTCCTTTTGTGCCTCTTTACAAATACCCACGCCTCATAGTTAAATCTGGAGGCGAAAGGCGCAAGCGCAATTGCATTTTTCGTTTCAAATATCTTTCTTTTTGATTTTGATTCAAGCTTTATAACATCGCAATACGGGCATTTCCCGTATTTTCTTGCAGCTTTCGCTTCTTCCATAACCAGAGATGGAATCTGCGGCAATGCCGTCACCTGAGTATGGCTGTGGAGCAGAGAAGTTCCGGCATCTTTGCCGTGGTTTTTGAACACTTCAACATACCTGATTTCCTTCAATTTGCCCAATTCCTTTATCCTTAAGCTGCATACTTCGAGCAATTGCCTTATGCTGTCTGCAGGCAAATCTGCAAGCTGCGATTTATGGTGTTGCGTTTCAACAATTATTTCGTGCACGCCGTAAGAATCTGATTCGTAGAAAAATTTTCTTGATTTAAGATTCGGGCTTCCTTTCTTTTCAACAGCAGGGAATTTGTTGAGGAACCACCTCATTTTCCAGGCGCCTTTGTATTCCAGCCTGCCAATCTCGGGAGGGGTGAGGCGCTCATTTTTTGGGCAGAAAAAGCATATTTTTGACTCTTCCTTAATCTCAACTTTCTTGAATTCATGCGGCCTTTTCCTTCGATCAGTTGCATAATACACCCACCTGTCAAGAAGATAATCCTTTCGTAAAGTGCCCATTTTAATTACAATCAAAAAATAGAGTTATTTAAACTTTTTGTTTGTTTTTTAAAATCCACGATGTTAATGAATGGTTGGCGATTATCCTTTTTGGGATCGTGATGTGCCAGATAACATCCAGCAAGTAATGCCCCAGCAATCCAATCGCAAACACGAGCACCGCAGTGCTGAAATAGGACAGAACCCCAATTAATAAAAGAAATTCTATAGTGTGAAAGACAAATAACCCGTCATTACATTCATTAAAATTATTCTTTTGATACATCAGCTCATAATATCTGTGGCATTTAATAATGCTGAAATCCCTATACTTGTACACGTAGCGGAAATAATGGTCGACATCTATCAGGACGCCCCCGATTAGGACAAGCAGCGCCTTCCAGTTAAATAATGGATAAATCAAAGCAGCTAAAATTAAGGACGCCACGGAATGCACCCAAATTTTCATATCTTGGCAGTTCCTGGTTTTATTTATAAATTTTGCCACATAATATTTAAAAACAGCAGCAGAATTATCCAGCATATGGAGCTAAAATCAATAAAAAATAATATCCCGAATGAATTGTACGGAATTCTTGAAAAAGAGATAACGAATTTAAGGCCTGCGCAGGAAAAGTCGATAAAAAAGGGTCTTTTAGACGGCCTCAACCTTTTAGTGTGCACTCCAACTGCGTCTGGAAAAACCCTAATAGCGGAGCTGGCAGCGCTAAAATCAATTCTGGAAAATAAAGGGAAAGCGGTTTATGTCGTGCCACTGAAGGCCCTTGCGTACGAGAAATACAGGGATTTTAAGAGAAAGTACGACAAAATCGCAAAGATAGCATTGTCCATAGGAGATATAGACTCATCTGACCCTTACTTGTCAGGCTTTGATTTAATCGTGATTACATCTGAAAAGCTTGACTCTCTGATAAGGCACAATGCGCCTTGGATGGCTGGAATTAAAACAGTCGTGATTGATGAGGTCCATTTGCTGAATGACGCTGAAAGAGGCCCAACATTGGAAATTCTGATTACAATACTGAAACAACTGCTGAAAAATTCCCAGATAATTGGGTTGAGCGCGACAATCGGGAACGCAACAGAGCTTGCAGAATGGCTCGATGCCGAATTAGTTGTCGATGACTGGCGACCAGTAAAGCTGCATAAGGGAATCTATTTGGACGGGAAGATTGAGTTTTATTGAAGATAAGAAAGATTTAAATAGTTGTGAACTAATTTTCTTTTGATGGTAGACATAAAGAAAGTCAAGGGTATAAGTGGCGGAAGTCCTGTAATTAAGGGTACAAGAACTAGGGTAATAGATATTGGAATTGAGTTTGAATATCTTGGGATGTCTCCAGATGAGATTAGCAGGGCGCACCCTCACATTTCTTTAGCCCAAATTCATGCAGCTCTATCTTATTTCTATAAGCATATTAAAGAAATGCGGGAAAAAATTAAAAAAGATGAGTCTTACGTAGAAAAATTGAGGTATAAATATACAAGCAAAATTGCAGTTATTGCTCAATGACAGAAATCAAAATATATTCTGATGAAGATGTCAACATAGCAATCACTGAAGGGCTCAAAAGGAGAGGAATTCAAGCATATTCCTGTAAAGAAGTTAGAAACATTGGTTTAACAGACGAAGAGCAGATTAAATATGCAAATTCAAAAAGATTAGTTATTCTAACTCATGATGCAGATTTCTTACGAATAATTAATGAAAAAAGATTAAGTCATTGCGGTATAATGTTTGTTTCACAAAGTAAATTCAGCGTTGGAGAAATAATAAGAAAAATTGAATTTCTGGCAAGTATCATTAGTGAAGAAGATATGGTGAACCATATAGAGTTTTTGTAAAAATACTTGAAATTGTATATTAATTTTCAAGAAATTTATTTTGATGGAGAGATTGAGTTTATTGAAGATTAAGTGGATCGATGGCATTCTTGTACTCTATTGGAAATACCTCTCTAGCAATGTTTACGGGATTTTCTCCTTCTTCCCATCTTTTACGTAATTCAAGTGAAGCAAGCTTTTCAATCTCCTCTTCTTTAACCATCCTCATACTTGTAAATCGCCTGTTAAACGCATTAAACTGAATTTCAGCTACGTCAGAATACAATCGAGACCCATCATTTTTTGCCCGTGTCATTGTATACACTCTGCGTAATTCTTCTAATCGCCTGTAATCACCTATACTTAATGTTGCAATGTACATTTCTGGCTTCATTCCAGCATGCCAAAAATATGGATACGGGCCATTTTTTAGATAATGATATGCTACGTAAGGATTTCCCGACCACCAATTTCCAACTGTCAATCGCCAAAATTTATGCGGCTTCTTTATACCTCTAAATAAAACAATTTCTTCCAAATCCTGCGATTCTCTTGGTTTTATAATCCAATGTAAAATATCAAATGCCATGTCCATTGCGAGAATTTTTCTATTTATAAATGTTTCGATATGTTACTACTTATAAATACTAAATTTAAGACAGCCCCAAACCCTTAACCACAACTTCAGAATTAAAAACTTGCAAGTCGCTGTATCTCTGCCCGGTGCCTAAATACAAAATAGGCTTTTTTGTTATGTAGCTCACAGAAACAGCTGCACCGCCTTTTTCGTCGATATCCGCCTTTGCCAGTATGATTCCGTCAATGCCGACAGCGTCATTAAAAGTTTTTGCCTGCTCGATGCAGTCATTGCCGGTTATGCTTTCCCCTACAAATATCTTCAAGTCAGGCTTGGCAACCCTTATTATCTTTTTCATTTCATCAACGAGATTAACGTTTGAATGCATCCTTCCGGCAGTGTCTATAAGCACAACATCAGCATCTTTTGCCTTTGCGTGCTTTATGGCGTCAAAGGCAACTGCCGCAGGGTCAGAGCCATAGTCGTGCTTAATAAGTTTTACGCCAATCCTGTCTGCATGCAGCTGCAACTGCTCTATAGACGCTGCCCTGAAAGTGTCGGAAGCCGCCAGGACACATGAAATATTTTTTTCTTTCAGCATGTTGGCAAGCTTTGCGATGCTTGTGGTCTTTCCAGAACCGTTTATGCCGAAGAAAGCAATCACATAAGGCTTTTCTTTCTTGTTTTTTATCTCTTGGACTAAATCTACGTCGTTTGACTGAAACAGCCCTTCAATAGAGCCTTTTAATGTTTCCTGGATGGTCTCTTCGACTCTTGTTCTTTTAATAGGCTTCTCGACGAGCTCTTCTTTCAGGTCGTTTTTTATCTTCTCAATGACTTCAACAGCAACGTTGTTTTCCATCAATGCCAGTTCCAACTCCCAGAACAGCCTCTCAAACTGCCCTTCATTTATCTTGGTAGTTACTATTTTCTCTTTTATGGCCGCGAAAAACCCTTTTTTTCCCGGCTCTTTTTCAATTATTTTTGAAGTTTCTTCAATTGATTTTTTTGATGGCTCTTTGATTTCCGGTTTAGGAATGTGTTTTGTCGGTTCCGAGTGTTTTATTTCTTTTTTTACATCCGTATGCACCATTTTCTTATCTTGGACTTTTTCAAGCTTGTTTGCAAGCTCCTGTGCACTATCTTCAACGGATTCCGGTATCTGCTCCATTTTCTGCCCAGAATATGGCGCTTTTCCTCCGGTAACTGGCCTTTTCCCTTCAAGAGCCTCCTCCTTTCCAGAAAACGTTTCTTTTAGCTTTGCAAAAAATCCTTTTTCTTCTTCTTTCTTAGGCTCTTCGGCGGGTTTTTCAATTATCCTTTCCTCCACTTCTCCAGCTTTCTCTACGCCTTCAGAAATCTTTGATATTGCGCTTTTCAGCTTTTCCTTCAAAAATTTGAACATTTTTTTATCCTTTAAAAATAGAGAGAACTTATTTTTTCGCTACCATTTCTTGAATCTGAAGCTCAAGCTGAGATGCATAGCTTGTCATTTTATCAAGCTCGCCGATCATCTGCTTCTGTATGCCTTGTATTTCCCCAATCTGATTCTGGATTAGCTTTTTTGTTGAAGCATTGTCTTTTTGCACTACAACATTTGCGCCAATATTGACAAGCAGCTCGGATGTGTCCTTAATGACGGCTTTTGCAAAAATCCCGGAGCTTAATGGCACTAAAATCTCCTTTCCAGCTTTGATGCTATCCCACTCGTCAAGGCTGCTGGTGGTTGCGCTTAATTCCATGAGCTGGCGCGTCACCGCTTCTAACTGCCTTTGCAATTGCTTTATGTTCTGGTCAATAACCTGGAACTGCATATACATTTCCTGCGCTTTTTTTTCTTTGTCGTCCATATTACCTCAGTTTTTTCTCCACTTTTCTGTACATCTCAGCGTAAACTACGCCCATTGGCAGCCCTTCATGGGTTCTTTTTATAGTTTCTGCCAACAGAGGCGCTATTGAAATAACTTTAAGCTTGCTTGTCATTTTTTCCTTTGGAAACCCTATGGTATTTGTCACAATTACCTCTTTAAGCTTGGACTGGCTTATCCTTTCTGTTGCAGGGCCTGATAAAACGCCGTGTGTTGCAAGGGCATAAACCTCTTTAGCTCCAAATTTCGTCAGTGTATTCGCTGCTTCTGTTATCGAGCCTGCTGTATCTATCAAATCATCAACCAAAATCGCGATTTTGCCGTTGACATCGCCTATAACATGCTCAACAGCGGCAATATTGGGAGCTAGCCTCCTTTTGTCCACTATAGCAATCGGGGCGTGCAGTATCTTTCCATATTCCCTAGCCCTCGCTGCCCCTCCTGCATCAGGGCTTACAATTACAATGTCCTTGAGCTTTTTGCCAGCTAGGTAATCAGCAAATAACGGCACCACTTCAAGATTATCGCTTGGAATATCAAAAAAACCCTGAACTTGGGGGACGTGCAGGTCAAACATTATAACCCGGTCAACTCCGGCAGTTTGAATCATGTTTGCGACTAGCTTTGCAGTAATTGGTTCCCGAGGCTTGGTTTTTTTGTCCTGTCTGCAATACCCGTAATACGGGATAACTGCTGTTATTTTTTCTGGAGAGGATCTCTTCAGTGCATCGACCAAAATAAGCAATTCCATAAGATTTAGGCTGGCATCTGGGGATGTTGGCTGTATTATAAAAACATCGCAGCCTCTGACGCTTTCAAGCACTCTGCAATAAATCTCTCCGTCGCTAAACCTTTTTATTTCAACTGGAGTTAAAGGCACATTGAGCGTCTTCGCTACCTCTTTTGCAAGCCTTCTATTGGCTGTTCCGGATATAAGTTTGAAGTGTTCTTTGAGCAATATCCCACCCATTCACTTATCTACAAATGCAGAGTGTTTAAAAATATTTGTGTTTTTATTGGTGAATGGATTTAGGAACATATTTAAATAAAAAGCCAAAGCAACTTTACTGGATTGTATGGTCAATAAAGATTTATCTCCTTCAATGTTTATTGGAGTAAGAGGCAGAGGCATAATCTCTTTCGGCTCTGGCCAGCCGGATTTGCCGCCGCCAAAAAAGGTTCTGGAGTGCAAGGCTGAATATGGTGATTTTAAATACGGATTGATAGCAGGACGTCTGGAATTAAGGGAGAGCTTAGCTCAGGAATTCAAAAAATTCAAGGCAACAAAGGAAAATTTTGTTGTGACAAACGGCGCGTCTGAATCGCTGGATTTGGCTTTCAGGGCAATCTGCAAGCCTAAAGATAAGATCCTTTTGCATGTGCCTTATTATTACTCTTACAAACCTCTTGTTGAATTGAATCACTTTGTGCCCTCATTTGTAAAAACCAATAAAGGAAAAATAGATATAGAAGATTTTGAGGGAAAAGTTATGCTTTCCGGCAGCCAGGTTATAACCATAAACTCTTTCTCAAAAACCTTCTCAATGTGCGGCGCAAGAGTAGGGTATCTGTATTCAAAGAATAACTCAATTATAAACAATGTAATCCAGCTAAAGACAATAACCTCTATGAATACGAACGTACTTGCGCAGAGAATGGCACATTATGCAACAAAAGTGCCGAGGTCTTTTATCGAGTCACACGTGAAAATTTGGAAACAGAGACGAGACTTCATATACAGGAGGATGAATGAACTTGGGCTTGATGTATGGAAGCCAGAAGGAGCATTTTATATTCTGCCAAAAATAAAAAATCCTCAGAAATTTGTGTGGGAGATGTTCAAGAAGCACAAGGTGATTACCTATCTTGGCGAATGGTTTGGCGCAGGTGACAGGGTAAGATTCTCGTATGCATTGAATATAAAAGAAATTGAAGAGGGTTTGAAAAGGGTTGAAAGGTATCTTAAGGATAATTAGGATTAATTTTTCTCCTCCTCACAATTTTCCACATTACAAAAGCCAGCGCAAAAATCCAGACAAAAAGTGCAATAGTGGAGCTGTATGGTTCATTGCTGGTGATGTTGATATAAAATAACATAATTGAAGCTATCAAAAGTAGGGAAACTTCAAAAATTCCAACAATAAAACCTGGCGACGTATCAACAAGTTCTTCTTTGTCTTGTTTCACTTTGCCTTCCTTTATTTCTTGCCGGAGTTCGTTTCTAAACTCTTCTATTTCATTAAATAAAACTTCAGGAAAAGTGTTGGCTATATGTCCGCAATCGCCGCATTTATATTTTGAGGTAGTTCCAAAATCCCAAACAACAGGATTTGAAAAATCTATTTTAATATCCATTGAGCCGCATTTTGGGCAAATTTTTATGTACCCCTCTTTTTCAGTTTGTTTTTTCCGTCTTTTCATAGGGACGCACTAGCCTTCAACAACATTACCCTTATCCTCAACTTTTTGCTCTTCCTTCCTCTTCATCAAAATCTCTATCTCTCCAAACGGAGATTCCTGCATAAGCTCGATTTTGCTTTGCTGCGCTAAATGGAGCAGCGGTATGAAAGTACGCACTTTGTCTTCTTTTGATTCGGAAGGCAAAAGCTTTGCAAATGTCAATTTTCCGCCCAATGCCTTGAAAAAAAAGGCTTTTATTTGACCGTAAACTTCCCTTATGATTTCCGTCACATCCTTCTTCTTTTTGGGCGCTTCCAAGTTAAGCGGCGGAATTGAGTGCAACAATCTTCTTTTCTTCACTTCCAATGCCCTTTCCAGAGCCTCAACCAAGTCAAAAATCGACACTTTTCTCTTTCTTGGCTGGGGAGTTCTCGGTATTAAAGAGGGTATCTCGTCCAGTTTGTGTATTACCCCCGTATCTTCGAATCCAATCTCTTCCATCTCCTCTTCTACTCCAATCAAAAGCCTGTCAAGCTCGCTTAAATCCTCGCCAACAAGCTTATTGGATTTCATCTTTAGCAGAATGGCGGCTGCCAGCAAAACCTTGCCAGAAACCCGAAAATCATGCTCTTTAAGGCTTCTAAGCATGTCAATGTATTTCTGGGCCAGAATGCTTACATCTATATCCCAAGGGTCCATCTGTTCGTTCTTTACTAGCTCATAGAGTATGCTCTGCCAAGTTACTTCGTCAGCTTTTGAAAACAATATGTTAAAAATCCTTTCATGAGGGTCCATAGGCTGTTTTTTAGGAGTTAAAATATATAAACTTATTCATTACGTAGTGGAAAAGTGGAAAAGAAAAAATATATAAACCAGCTGTCCAAAGGTTCTATTGTTTGTGATGAAAACTCCCAAACTATCCAAGCATGACAGATATGTTTTAGAGTTAAGAAACAAAATAAAGGGTAACTATGATTCTATTTCTGTAAATGTTCCTTTGAAGCACTCAAAGCGCTCTTTGGGGGAAATTGATATAATGGCGCAGAAAGGCAACAGGCTGGACTTGTACGAAGTCTGCGGGAATTCCAAATTATTAGTCGTAGTGTAGCAAAACATTTTTATACACTCTATTAATACGGAAACCTTATTTTGGGCCTGTGGTCTAGCGGTTTAACCTTCAACTAAAAAGGCTTCGCAAATGACAACACCCTTACAAGGTTCAAGCTTAAGAGCGGTGTAGGTCACCAGTTCGAATCTGGTCAGGCCCATTTTAAAATAAATTTATATAATCAATTCAATAAAATTCCAATTAAAATAATGAAAAACGCATTAACAAAAAATAAATCCCAAAAAATACGTCGCTTCCCATCATCTCCTAAAGTAATGTGGGAGCCCAGCTCAGGAACGTTTGCCTGGCTATGTTAAATAAATTGGCGCCGAGGAGGAGCACAAAAATAAGCATGTTTCACAGCATAATGCCGAGGCGCACAAGATTTTGCCGAAGGCGGATTGAAACTAAATTCAATTTATATCAGCCAAATTCATGTTTGCGCGAGTGATCTAGTGGCTATGATTGGGCCTTGCCAAATAATTTGCTAAAAGGCTCCCACCCGGGTTCGAAATGTGCAAAGTAGGTAAATGGCGAGCGAGTCTTAAGCGAGCCTCGCATGTCACTGCTTTAACATCGCAAGTCCCGGCTCGCGCATTTTATTTTATAGTAGCTTAATGGATAACATTTGTAAATATAAGAGTTTGAAGTCATTTCAAGTTTATTCAAAGTTCTCTGTAAAGAATAGGCAAAGGATATTTATAGAGGGGCAGGTTTATGACATCTAACCTTAAAAACATTTATAAGTGTAAGTAAAAAATATATTAAAGAATGCATAAACGCTCAGAGTATTTGCTGATTTATATAGAAATTATTATTTCTGTTTTAATTGGATTAATTTCATTAGTGTATGAACTTTCAAATAATGCGATTGAAAATCATAAAAACGAAATAATAATAAAATCAGTCGAATTATCCCATATTCAAAATCTGGTAGCTAACTCCAAGTTTGATATAAATAAGGTACAATTTGATATAGTCAATAAAGTAACTAGTAATAAGGAATTGGGGGATAGACCACGATATGCTGATGATGAAATATACAATATTAGGAGGGCTTATTTTAATGGCTCGATAGATCAAAATAAATTTAATGAATTGGAATATGATTATCAAAAGCGTAAAGTAAATGAATATTCTGGACGATATAACACAAAGAATGAACAATTAGAGTCATTAGTAAGCAAAGAACCATATTGCTGGCATATACGATGTAACTCTCTGTCTTCTATACTAAATTTAGTGAGAATATTATTGACTTTTTCGGCATTAGGATTATTTTTTTATTTATTAAAAATTATGCACACTGAAAGATAACCTTTCAGAAATATTAATATCGTTTTAGAAGTTTTCTTACGCTTTATTCTAAGCTCTCAAAATAGGAAACTCAGATGTTCTGAAGTTTCCAGAACCGTTATGAGAGAAAGCTATCTCTTCAGAGCTTCCTATATTGTAACTAAATAGGAAGATTATTTATAAAGAAACTGACGCATTTTTCATTAGAACTAGATTTTCTTGCATTCCACAACTCTTTTCTCCGTAA
>CAZJBR010000003.1:11507-20766 GCA_964544435.1 uncultured Methanosarcinales archaeon | reverse complement strand
AGCACAAGGAGACAATTGCGTTTCATCTGCCATCAGGGACGAGCTTTGTGCACGCAAAATAGCACTGGAAATTTCCCCCATCGGTTCTAATTATGATTCCCAAGATCCCAAGGAAAACGTGGTTATTAATGAATATAATCAGATCAGGCAGCAGCTCGGATTGCAGCTGATTCCTGTTGATCCTCCCGATCGCTATTACGATATTCCCGACTATAAACAATGCCCTGCAGGGGCAACACCAGCCATCACGTCGTCAGTTGTCTACAACAGCCAAAATAAAATCACAGGAAGAGCAGTTGCAGGTGAAGGAGGTACTACTCATTACTGCACGCCCGACGGCAAGTTTGTAACAGACCTTGATGTTCCAAACTCTCAAATAAAAAATACACAATTAATCAACAAAAACAGAGCTACCTGCATAGGTGCCGGGTTGATTTGGACAGGAACAAAGTGCTGCAGCGAAAATGACGACCCAGAGGAGTATTACAACGATCCAAACGGAAATGGAGGGTGTTGGAGAAGTGAACCAATCGTTAGTGTAGGTTTTGCTGACGGCACAAATAATTCTGTGATAAATTACAACGGCGAGTTTCACGGATGTGCAATAGACAAATCAAATTTTAACAGGAATAACGATCCTGTCCTAAGCTTGGCGGACCAACACACCAGCAATGCTTTAGTGACAAATCATAATTATTGTTTCACAGACCCAGGTAAAGGATATTACTGCTCGTATACGGAAAAATGGCTGCCCACTAAGGGCATTGACAAAACACACCTTAGTCTCAGCCCTTTTAGTTCAGCGCCCAATACAACACAATTTGCTGAATGCTGCTCTCCAACACAATGCTGGAACGGCACAGTCTGCATTGGAAACCAGATTGCGAACCCGTCATCGCCTCCTACGAACGGATTCAGGTGCATAAATGGAGAATGGTCTCCGGCAGAAAGGAAGGACTGCCCTGACGGAAGACTATGCGGATTTTGTCAAATCTCAAGCCAGTGCATTTCAGATCTTCCCAAAGGCACGTCGCTTCACTGCGTAGAGTCAGGCACCCATATTGACGACAATTTCTGCGACAACGGAAATTGGACAACAAGGACAAGGCTTGTTGCATCGACATTATTGGTCATAAAGAACAGCATGTCAGATGGTGATTACACCCTTTTCTGCGACAACAAAGAAAACACTTTAAACAAGCTTCAGTATCTGACGAGCACAAACGACGCAGTGTCCAATCTTGTTGCAGACTTAAATGCAAACAACTTTTGCGTTTTGCAAGCCGCTGGCAAAATTCTAATCGGAGCTTCGCTAAACAAGGGTTTTGAGACAGTGTTGCCAAAAACCTTTAACTTATTTGGTATCAAGAACTGCAACAGCGGGCTGGCAGAAGACAACCAGTACCATTCCTGCGATGCAACAAACAGAGTGTGGAACAACAAAGGCTTAAAGAGCGTAATTTACAGCCCTGTAGCTATATCCATACCCTCTCAACCGGACCCAACATATACCAAAGAGTTCATAGAATTTATCAGAAATCCAATAAAAAGCATAATTGAGGCAATAAAAAGGCTGGTTCAGGAGCCCCCGGTTGAAGATTCTTATTTGATAGGCTTGAAAAAGTTTGATAAGTTGTACATGACGCAGCAAGGAAGCAAGTCTATAATGGGCTCGATTGAGGGAAAGGACTTCAAGAATATGGTGGTCCAGTATTCAGGATTTGAAGATGACATATGCAGCTTGGTTGAATCATACAGCCAATCAAAAACAAACTTTGCATCTGGAATGACATGTAAAAAAGAAGGGAGTACGTATTATGTTCTTGCCCAGGGCACGCAGTTCACAAACTTGAATCCGGACGTCATATGGCTTGACTCGACATCAAAGCTACGATTAAAATGAAGAAAATGAAATCTCAGGTTACAATGCTTATGATAGTTGGATTGGTGATTCTTATTACAATAAGTCTGGTATTATACCTATTCAAATCCACAGTCAAGAAGCAGGACCAGCAAACTATCAAGAATTCCCAGGAAGCATCGTTGGATTCCCAGTCGATCAAGAGCCTTGTAACAAACTGCATCAGCAATCTGGCAAAAGACGCAGTTGTGCTTCTGGGCAAGCAGGGAGGCTACATATACCAAAGCCAAGGGGGAACATTGGCGGATTACGATGACACATTTGAAGGAATTTTTTTTTTAAGATATGGCAACAATAAAGTATCTTATAACGTATATCCCATACCCCGGGCATTTGAATCAGGCATTTACTCGGCTAAGATTCCGGACTATCCCTGGCAGACATTTCCTTACGAGACAGAATCTGGCGGGCAAGAGCTATTTGAGGGTCCTGTTTTTGGGTTCAGCGTCATGCCTCAGTTGTATTTTGACCAAGCGCCGCATTCAATTGAGGCACAGCTGGAAGCGTTTATAGACAACAAAATTCAGAGCTGCGTAAATATCGGCTTGTTTGAAACCCAGGGCTATGAAGTGGAAATTTCCGGCAGCAAAACGGAGGTTACAATAGGAAGATCAGATGTTGGCATAAACTCGGAAATTCCGCTAATGGTTACCAACATGGCAACAAAGCAGACTTTCAAATTTAATACATTCTCGACTAGATTGGACATAAGGCTTGGCGGCATCTATTCCTATGTCAAAGGCTTGATAGACAAAGACACTACAAACATAGCCTTCAATATCAGCCGTGCCCAAAATAACATAGACTTGATAATAGTTACAAAAATTGAATTGGAAAATTTGCGTGACGATCTTATAAAAATAATAGACGAGAAATCATTGGTCAACGGAAGGCCTTATGAGTACATATTTGCAAGGAAAAACAGGAACCCGGCATTGCATTATCGCATTCAAAACAATTTTGATTTCGAGGCGGGTCACATAATAACAGGAGAGGAACTCCTGGCAGGCATCCAGTTAAAGGCAGAGGATCCTGACGAGGACAGCCTTGAGTTCAAGATTTACCAAAGCGAGTTAGGGGAAACAGAAGCAGAATTTCCGATAACATTAGACTACCCTGACATAACCTTTAGAATTGAAGTTAGCGATGGAGAATTATCTGATTACCAACTCGTAACTGTGGATAGGATTTAGCCCCTTAGTATGGTTAAGATAAAAAAAGAGATGATAGGCAGAGTTCTTATTGTGCTAGGCATAGCCATAGCCTTAAGCCAACAAAATGCGCTTGCTGATGTTTTGGGCTGCTGCACCAACCCAAATGCAGGACCATTGGCATGTTTGGAGGATGCCTTGGTTCCGAGAGACAGCGGATGCTGCCCTCAGCCGCAGTCAAGTCATACAGAATATTACAAATCCCAGACAAATCCCTTCGGGCCATCAAACTATAACGACTGCATTGCCAATTTTTTTTCCGATGGCAAGGGATGCTCAGGCGAAAGCGCGTGCAGTTTGGGCTGCTGCTGTTCCCAATCAGGTGGGCAGATAAAGCCGGAAGCACAATGCAAAGGAACAGGAATAACATTTTTTAGGGGGCAAACTAACTGCGATCAGTCGTGCCCAACCCCACAATGCAGCGACGGAATAAACAATGATGCAGCAAATAATAACTGCGCTGATTTTCCAGTTGATCTTGGATGCGACAGTCCATCTGATACAACGGAATCAGGAGGCAGCTGCACAACACAGACCCTAAAATGCAATGACATTAACTACGCGCCAAAATTAAGCAGTCTCCAGATAACTCCTGCGCAGGGCCAAAAAAGATTTTCTCTTATATGGCTGGATGAATGCACCAGCACAGCAGCCTACTATGATATATTAAGGTGCGCAGGAAGCGGATGCACAAATTTCATCGCCGCAGGCATATCGAATACAAACTCTTTCACCGATGTATCGCAAGACTTGGCATTTGACACAGTATACACTTACAAGGTTGTTGCGCATTATAACCTGCAGACGGCAACTCCGTCAATTGTAAAAACAGCGACTTTGGGCAGCGCAGAATGCTCAGGAAAACAGGCATCTGCAGTCTTCTGCCTGAACAACAAGGCATATTACTGTGACGTAAGCAACAGCCTTATTCAGCAAGGCACATCATGCACTTCTTCTCAAGCCTGCGTAGTGGATAATAACATTCCAAAATGCCTGACAAAGTCCAACTGCAACCCTACTGATGACAACCCCTTTGGGATGTTCTACACATTGTCAAGCTGCGAAAATGGGAGATACTGCTTTTACGACAGGTCTTACACAACAGTGAACTCATGCTACAGCTGCGTGCCATCAATGGCGTGCTACGACTACAAGTCAGAGGAGTCGTGCGCAAGGGACAACTGCAGGGCTGGAAACTGCAAATGGAAAGAGATGGCGAGCCAGCTGGGAATCGGGCTTTGCGTCAGCACCCAGACAAGCAACTGCAAATGGTGCGAAAGCAAGGGCACTCCGCTGCTAGAAAACTTAAGGTCTTTTAACGAGATTTTTGATTTCTGCACGCAGGAAAAATCCGATGCATTGTCAGAAGGCAGCTTCAAATGCTATTATAAGAGCGGAAAATCAATGAAGTGCAGCGATGCTGCCTGCATCGACTACGATCCCAGCCAATGCAGCAATGTTCAGATTAGGCACGATGAAAACAATCAAATAACAAACCCATCTCCAGACTCGTGCGGCATAAAAGTTTGCCAAAACATCAACAATCAATGCGTCAAAAATGCAGACGGCGACAGCAATGCAGACTGCCTCGGCGATGCAGTGTGCGAAAAGGATTATTTTGCACCAAACACCACTTTACTGCCAGCAATACAAAACGGGATTGTTAGGAATCTCTTAGTGCAGGTTTATGATAAGACAAGTGGCGGCGGTTTGGCAACCTTAAGACTAACTTCTGACTATGCCACATACTTATGCGTCGAGCCGTGCGGTTCCCAAGGGCATCCTTATGATAACTTCACCACAGGCAGAAATCTCGTAGTAAGCAATCTCAAGGTATTCGACGGAGTTACTGGCAGCAAGCTGCTGACCATGATGGAAGGCCAAAATGTCATAAGGTACTACTCGAGGGATCCTTCAAAGAACATCGAGGAAGTCAGGAAAATAAATGTAGCCGCATTCAGCAACACAGACGGGCCTAGAGTACTTTCTGTGAACATAAGCGGCAGCGCAATAATTCAGGGCAAAATTTTTACAAGCATCCAAAAGCCGACAATCAATGTGCAGTTTTTCGAGCCCGCGATTGTGACTTTCTTAAAGCTGACCAACAGAAAAACTAGCTCAGTCGTAAGTATTCAAGGCAGCACATCCTTAAGCGCTACAGCCACATTATCCATAAGTCAAAATCTGCAAGACGGCGAATATATCCTTGATCTTGACGCAATGAATGAGAAGGGTATTTCTATGAAACCTCCGTACACAACAACAATAGTGGTAGACAGCACAAGGCCAAATATGACAGTAGAGCCGGCAAATAATGCAGTTTTGAGCACGTCGCTGACAAATATCAAATTAACATTCAGCGAGGAAATCGATGTGAATTCACTTTCGGCAAAACTAAATTCTGCAGAATCAAAAGGAAATTTTTCAACAATAGACAACAAAGTGTTTACAGCCGCGATAAACCTCTCGGACGGAAACAAGAATCTTGAAGTGTTTGCAAGAGACCTGGCGAAAAATCAGGTAAGCGGCTTAATATTTTTTATCGTTGACGCACTGCCAACCACAATAACTCTCGTACAGCCAAAATTTGGAGCAGCATCTTCATATGTGTTTGATGTTGTCTTAGAAACTGATAATGATGCGACTTGCAGGTATAGCACGGACCAAAATTTTGAATTTAATTTTATGAATCCATTTAAAATTACTGGAGGAACAACACATACGATACAGTCATTTAGCGGAATAAGTGCAGGTGATACTTCAACACATAAACTATACGTGAAGTGCTCTGACACAAGGCGCGGAATAGCCTCAAAATCATTTGATTTGAGCGTTGATGCAACTCCGCCGCAGCTGATAGGCGCGTTTGCAGTTCCAAATCCTGTTATTGAAAAGCCGTCTATAACAATGCTTAAAGTGGAGTCTGACGAACCGGTCATATGCAAATTCAGCTCCTCTTCATCTGATTTTGGCACAATGGAAGGAAAATTTAACGGGTTTGATTCCAACACTTTCAAGACTACAAATGCTCAAAACATAACCCTTGAAAGCGAAGGCGATTACACATATCATATTGCATGTCAAAATAGGGCGGAACTGGAGTCAGCTACACAAGACATTCCAATCAAGGTGGACTTAAACATGCCAATAATTATCACTTCCCACACTCCAGAATATTTTAATTCGACTAGCGTAATTCTTGCGATCGATACGAACAAAGTATCTCAATGCAAATATTCTGAAGCAGACCCAATTGTCGTGAGCGGAAGCATATTCGGAGCGCCGGGATATTCACACACAGCCAAGTTCATTTCCTCTCAAGGCAAGCATACTTTTTATGTGTCGTGCAAGGACCAATATCTTCAGGAATTTTCAGATGTTGAAACAATAACATTCACTGTCGATACCACTCCTCCTATAATGCTTTTTGTCAATGAATTGGGCACTTTGGCGGCATATCCTGAAGTAAGCTGCCTGAAGGACAAGCTGAGAGTCAAATGGCTCGGCCAAGACGAAGATTTTGGCCAGGACGTAAATTCTGGAATAATTTATTATTTCCACTCGCTTTTCAGGGAAGGCAACCAGATAATTTTGAACGCAACAAGAAGCACTTTTTTTTCCGACCCTCAGAATCAGAATGAATGGACTTGGGTCGAAAATTTGAATTTGCAGGACAATGTAAAATATTTCTTTAAGGTTCAGGCAGTCAATAGAGTTAATCTTCCCAGCCTGCCAAAAAACAGCGACGGCATAACAGTCAATGTGTCCAGATGCAACCCAGATGCAAAATGCGGCGACGGCAAGATAAACCAAGGGGGGGAGGAGTGCGACGGCACAACATTTGGATTGGTAAACAGCTGCCTGCAATACACCAACTTTATAGGCGGCACTTTAAAATGCACTAATGGATGCACCATAGACACTTCAAACTGCCAAACCTTGCCGAAATGCGGCAACAGCTTCATCGACAAAGGAGAATCATGCGATGGAATTACCTTTGGGCAGATTAAGACTTGTGCGGATTACAACGGGACTTTTACATCAGGAAGCGTAAAATGCACTAGCACATGCCAGCTTGACACGAGCAGCTGCACAGAAGCCCCAAAATGCGGCAACAGCTTCATCGACAAAGGAGAATCATGCGACGGAACCAATCTTGGCCCCCTAAATGGAAATTGCGTTAATTATAACCCGTCAACATTCACAGGAGGAACTTTGAGCTGCAAGCAATGCCAGCTTGACACATCAAATTGTCAGGGAGTGCAGGGCATATGCGGCGACGGCATACTAAACATAGGAGAATCATGCGACGGCGCAATCTTCGGAGCAGTAAAAACATGTACAGCATACGGCAGTTCATTTACGGGAGGCGAGTTAAAATGCACTAGCACATGCCAGCTTGACACGAGCAGCTGCACAGAAGCCCCAAAATGCGGCAACAGCTTCATCGACAAAGGAGAATCATGCGATAAAACTAATCTCGGGCCATTAAGCGGCAACTGCATTGACTACAGCCAATTTTTTAAGAGCGGCAAGCTTGGCTGCGACCAAAACTGCAGGATTGATACAATTACATGCACAGAAGCCCCAAAATGCGGCAACAGCTTACTGGACACGGGCGAGATGTGCGACGGCTCAAATTTCGGCAATATAACTGATTTAAGCTGCAGCTCGTACAGCAGTAATTTCATTAGCGGCTCTCTGATATGCAAGTCCTGCAAAATAGCCACTGACGACTGCAAATCCAACCTCACACTGAATTTGACATGCAAAGAACGGGGAGAATGCAAGCTTAATGACCCGTGCACTGACAGCTCGGAATGCGCCAGCAGGTACTGCTTTAAAGGCAAATGCACTGGAGCTACATGCGACGATTCAATAAAAAACCAAGGCGAGTCTGACATCGACTGCGGCGGGCCTTGTGATAAATGCAATAATGGCAAGATATGCAGCATTGACAACGATTGCCAAAGCAGATTCTGCAGCTTCGGGACTTGCAAAGAAGCTGATGAGTGCCATGACGGAAGATTCAGCGGCCACGAAACAGACATCGACTGCGGAGGCCCATGCCCGGAAAAATGCACAGAAGGAATGGGCTGCAGTTTAAATGAGGATTGCGGAGAAAACTTGAAATGTGTTTCATCAATATGCAAACAATGCGCAGACGATGATGAAAACTGCGATGGCGCGCCTGATACTGCCAAAGACAGCGACGGAGACGGCATGACGGACGAGTGGGAGATACAAAATGGCCTGAACCCAGACGACCCGAATGATGCTGATGCCGATTCTGATAAAGACGGCCTTACAAACCTTGAAGAATTCAGGCAGCGCACAGACCCAAATGCTGCAGATACAGACAGCGACGGATTCACAGACAAGCGCGAGGTTGATGCAGGAACAAACCCATTAGACCCAAAAGATTTTCCGAAATCCAGCTTCCTAAAGACTCTGCTTTTTGTCATCGGCATAATAGTGCTGCTTTCGGGATTGGGATATGCAACCTACAGAATTGTGGCTAAAAAGAAAGAAGATGAATTGAAGGCATTAAGACCAACCGGAGTGCAAAGAGACATAACAAGGATGATTCACCAGCAGCCAGCCAGCCAGATTGGCGTAAGGCCGAGGATATACCAACCCAGGCTGAAAGAGGCTCTCAAAAGAAGGGAAGAGCTAAAGGAAAAGGAAAGGAAAAAAATGTTTGAGTCATTCGGCGGGGCAAGCATAAAAGGACAGCAGCCAAAGACAGAAGAGCAAAAGCCAAAAGAAGAGTCTAAACCCAAAGTGGAGGCAAAGCCGGAAAAGTGGCAAAAAACAGAAGACCCTAAGCGGAAAGAAGAAAAAAAACACAAGGAGCCAGGAAAATCTGAAACAAAGAAGAGATTAAAAGAAGCAGGTCCAAAAAAACACAAAGAAGATGTCTTTACAAAGCTTAAGAAAATATCTAAAGACAGCAAAAAGAAAAAATAATCATCTAAAATGCCAGAAAATGAAAATAGCGCAGCTATACAGCCAAATATTCATCTACATTTTAACCATTGTGCTTGTATCTTTTATCTTAGTTTACGGATATACTGCAGTCAAGAATTTCAAAGAAAGGGCTGACCAAGTTTCATGCCTCAAATTC
>CAZJBR010000003.1:8919-11497 GCA_964544435.1 uncultured Methanosarcinales archaeon | reverse complement strand
TGTGTCAAGCGACTTTGGAACAGTAAAAAGGAAAGACCTAAGCATTTGCGGTAAGTATACAAAAGCATGCTTTGTTGAGAGCTTTACAGAACCAGATATTCCATATGAAACTGATCCAATCATCATGGATAGCGTAAGGTCAGGCAGCGGAAAGAACGTTTTCTTGATTGAAAATATAGCAAAAGAATCTTTTTATGCAGGAAACATATCGGTTGAGCCTGATGTTTTGTGCGTAAAAGCAGCTGGCGGCAAAATAAGCCTTAGACTGGAAGGCAAAGGCAATCACGTCATCTTGAGCGAATGGGGCTAGGTTCAATTCATTGTTCTGGAAATGATAAACAAAAAGGCATTTGAGATGCAATTTAACTGGATATTTGTGTTGGCAGCAGGAGCTGCAATACTTTTATTTTTCACGATGGTGGTAGTGAAACAGAAAGGCGTTGTAGAGACATCAACAAAAGCTTCTGTCTTGAAAAACATCGAAGCAATAGTGGCAGGGGCAGGGGTTGGAACAGATACAACAAACATAATTCCAGTGCTGAGTTCTGATATTGAAGTTGGGTGCAACAGGATATCTATAAGCGGTGTATCAAAACAATACCAAAGCATGGTGCTATTTGCGCCTGACTTAATCAAAGGAAGCAAGCTCGTTACACAAACATTAGGATTTAGTGCCCCTTACAGGGCAACAAATATGCTTTATCTTACAAGCCAGCAGGTAAGGTATATCTTAATCGGAGATAACAACCTGGCAAAGGAAATAAACAAAACACTGCCATCAATCCTGACAAAGGAGTTTCATAAGACCAGCTCTTTGATTAGCAATAAGAACAGCTATAAAGTAAAATTAATAATTTTTGGAGATGTTGATGCAAATAGCATTAGTATCGCAAGCTTGGATAAGATGTCAGACAATGATGTAACTGCAATCAAAGTAAATGGCGGTACTGCAAAAGGCACAATTCAATTCTACCAAAAAGATGGGAGTTCATGGCTATTAAAAGGAAGCTCAAGCTATATAGGAAAATCATCTCTGATTGGAGCCGTATACGCAGATAATATTGAGGCATATGAATGCAATATGAAAAATGCCTTCTCAAGACTGAATCTTGTAACTAAAATCTATGAAAGCAGGACTGGGGCACTTAGAGACTCTGACTTAACTGAAAGGCCAAGGTGCATGGAATCTTACAACACTGCATTAACACAATTAGATAGGATATCCACAGCATCGTCAGAGTTTAATGACCCTAACGTTGACACAATATCAGATGCCGCAGGCAAACTTGCAGAAGCAAACAGAAATGCGCAAAAATATTCGTGCACTATGATTTACTAGAATGGAAAAAAAATCGCAGATACAGATAGGAGAAACAATCGCTGTGCTGTTTGTGTTCTTTATACTTATTGCAATAGGTTTTATCTTTTATGTGAAGGTTATACAAGGCAATTTGGAGCATGAGAAAGACGAGGCGTCCCAGCTAAGGTCTATTGGAATTGCTCAAAGGGTGATGTTTCTGCCCGAGCTGCAGTGCAGCGAAGACAACATAATAACAGACAACTGCATTGACGTATTGAAGCTTGAGGCTGCCAAGAACATAATGCGGGAAAAGGAACTCTACTATTATGATCTGCTTGAGTACAGCAGGATAACCATAGCGGAAATTTATCCTGAAGAATCACGCTGGAATATATATTCCAGAGAAACAGACGAGTTCAGCAGCAACTTTACCACAAACGTCCCAATATCCCTGTATAACCCAACAACAAGAAAATACAGGTTTGGAGTTATGACTATAGAGACGCTGTTAAAATGAGAAGGGCGCAGATGGAGATCCTTGGACTGGCAATAGTTGTCGTGCTCATACTTGTAGCCACAATCTTTATCGTGAGATTCCTTGTGCTTAGATCTCCAACTGAGTACAGGGCAGGGTTTATCAGCTCGGAACTTGCTTCAAACACTCTTAACACTTTTCTAAAGGCATCTGCAGCGGGATGCTCGGAGCTGTCAATGACAGAGCTTCTGCAGGACTGCGCCCAAGCAGAAAGCATAACTTGCGACAATGGCCAGGCTTCGTGCAGTTTTGTTAACTCGACAGCTAAATTGATATTATCAAAAACACTCGGCATCTGGGGGATGCGCTATGAATTCTTGGCTTACACAGACGCTAAACTGCCTTTAATCAAGATAGGGCAGCAATGCAGAGGTGAAAAGAAGTCAAAGCTGTTTCCAATACCTGCCACCACCACAACAATATACGCCAAACTGGATATTTGCTAGAATTGAGGTAAAATAATAAATAATACGGCGTAAAACCAAATATTTAAATATAACATGATTCATAATGCCTTTATATCTTAAGAGGTGCTGTAAATGAATAAAAAAGGGCAGAGCATTTCTATCAATACAATAATAATAGCTGCAATAGCATTGGCCGTTCTGGTTGTGCTTTTTGCCATATTTACTGGCAGGCTGGGCGGGTTTACAAGAGGCGTGCAAGACACCGATACATGCGCACAGAAATGCTCCAGCCTGAACATGAATTCAGGCAGCAACCCTACCTCTGACACAAAGTCA
>CAZJBR010000003.1:0-8909 GCA_964544435.1 uncultured Methanosarcinales archaeon | reverse complement strand
TGCGTGCAAAAACCATAAATCTTATATACACCTTTCTTAAATTAATTTCCATGCGAAAGAAATCCCAAAGCATTTCTATAAATACTATCATTATTGCAGCAATAGCATTGGCCGTTCTGGTTGTGCTTTTTATTGTCTTTACAGGCAGGTTCAAGATTTTTAGTGAAGGTGTGAAGGAATCATCTCTAACGTGCGACAAGGCATGCAAGTCATCAGGCTATTCCAGGGGCGATCACCAATTTCCGCAATGCCAAAATCAAATATCCGGCAAATTTGAAGGCATGGGCGAAGGGCAGGTTTGCTGCTGCTCCTGACCCAAATATTTATATAGCTGGTTCTAAAGGATTTGAGTCATGGATAGAAAAGGCATAGACATAAATTTTAGGACACTTGTTATGATATTGATTACTATAATCCTTATTACTTTAGTATGGGTTGCCGTGTCTGAAGCCAAGAACAGGATATTTGGTTAAGATGAAAAAAGCAGAAATGATGTTTACTACTTTGGTCGCTGTTTTTATCTTGGTTTTGGGAGCATTAGTTTTATTCAAGTATGCGGGAGATTTAAAGAGTATTCTAACAGAAGATGCAGACATAGAAACCTGCAGGCTGAGCGTTTTGGCGCAATCTCAAATGAAGGCTTTAGGAAAGTCTGTGGTACCTTTAGATTGTCCAAGGAGGAATCTTAAGATTTACAGTAATAAGGTAGAAATAAATGGAAAGAAATCGAGTAAATACGAATTTAAGGAAATATCAACAGAGGATATAAACTTTATTTTTGCTGAGGAACTGAGATCATGCTGGTATAAAATGACGGAGGGAAATAGAGATATTTTTGAAAATTCAATATTCTACGGAGTAGATAATACCTGCCTTATTTGTTCAGAAATCGAATTCAATGATAATCTAAAAGGAAAAACTTTTCTTGGATTATCACTTTATCTGAAGTCAACTAAAATACCAAAAACGGCTGTAAGCTATCAGGACTATTTAGAAAGACCGCAAAGAAATTTATACCTTTTAAATCAAATACCCTGGACACAATACCTCCCATGGGGAATTGGAACTACAGGGAGGATTTTTGAAGATAAAATTAGCAGTGATGACAAATATTTGGTATACTTTTTAGCTTATAAACCCGCAGCATTCGCAGAAACCACAAAAGCATTATCCATAGCATATTACATAGGGTTATACAAAGAAAACGGATTAAAAGACCAATGCAGTATTTTAGTAAATTAAAATGAGCAGCTTGCTACCAAATTCGATGGTGATAATACTAATAGTATTAATATCAACTTTGTTATTTCTTGCGTTTGAAGGCAATCTTAAAGAGCTTTATGCAAAAATAACTGAAAAGCAATCATGCAAGTCAAGTGTTCAAGCAAACGCTTTGCTAAAAATGAGGTATGCCGATTTTTCAGGGGAAATTAAATGCCCGATTGTGCCTCTTAAAATAAATGACAAAAATGATGAAATTGCAAAAAAGAAAATAGCAGATGCAATGTACGACTGCTGGGACCAATTTGGACAGGGCAAGCTTGAGCTATTCACAGATGATAATGTTTATTGCACAATCTGCCATAGGATTACTTTTGACGAAGATGTTAAAATAAATGGGTTTTCAAGTTATCTTGCGACAAACTACGCACCTGGGCAGAAAATATCCTACCTTCAGTTTCTTACAACAGAGCAAACACAGAATGCAGAGTTCCTTAAAGAATTTGAAAACAAGAAAATAGAAGAGTCTATAGACGCTTCGAAGAATAAAGAGTATGCAGTGATATTTACTTATATAAAGGGCAAAAAACCTTTGGAAGAAATTGCGCAAAAATCAAAGTACGCAACTCCTGGAGCTGGATTGGCATTTCTTGGAGCAGGTTTGGTATTTAAAGTAGCCCCTGCACTTGCCACCATCCCTGTTATTGGGATAGGGGCAGCTACTGTTACAGTGACCGCAGGCACTATGGCATTTGGAACTGGCCTATTATGGAGTTATTTGGCATTAAATTATGCTGGAGTTCCATTTGACCACATAGCTTTAATATCACTTATTCCATACGATGCCCAAAACCTGCAAAATTTGAATTGCAGGGAAATTCCAATAAAACAATCATAATCTAAAATAAAAGCTATGAATAAAAAATCAAATTTTTTAATAGATAATCTCGGGTGGATGCTCTTGGTACTTTTACTGGCAGTCATAATAGTACTGCTAACTCCTGCTATCGCAGAAGGCTTTGACAAAGGAATAGAATTTTTGAGGAATTTAACATGAATAAAAGAGGTTTTACAGTACTCGAGATTATAATGGCATTGGTATTAGTGAGTTTAGTCGTAATTATAACTATTAGTTACGGACCCAGAATATATAGTTTAATAAAGGACGCAATTGGGTTAGGAACTATAAAAGAAGATATACCGAGAATAAATACTGGCAATAAACTTACTCCTACTGAATCAGCTAAACAAGAATTTGACAGGTTTGTAGCATTCTTAAATGATCTTAGTTCTAAATCTTATACTGATTTATGTATAAGGAATTACTATTTTGACACTAGCATGATTGGATCAAATTTTTATATTCGTTTTATAGATGATGGTGAAATAAAGCTTAATCTTCTTGAAGAAAGCGATGAAATCACATTAAAGACAAATGCTGTTAACTTTGTACCTTATGGGGATTTATCAAGTTCAGTCAAAATCGACCAGTATTTCAATAATTATGATGACTACTCTAAGCAATACATAATTTCACCATCAGAAAATCTTGGCATCTCAATAGCAGAAGGGATAAATATATTAAGCACGAACTTAATAATAGCTGTCAGCAAAGACAATAAATGGTTTTTAACAAATCCAAATTCATTCATAAGAAGAAACCCTACTTGTAGCAATTCATAAAATGTATAAAAGAGGAGCGGAACTTTCGATAAACGTAATGATTCTGATAGCTTTGGGATTGGCAGTGTTAATAGTTCTAGTTTATTCATTTACTTCACAAGCTGGTATTTTCAATAAGACAGTTCTAACTTGTGAATCTAAAGGTGGACAATGCGTTGAAAAAGGAAAATGTCAATACGAGCAATCAAGTTTTAATTGTCCAAAAAAGGAGGAGGTGTGCTGCATAAATGTTTAAAATGACAAATAAAAAAAGTTTTACTACATTAGAATTGATAATGTGGTTGGCAGTAGTTTCTTTAGTTGCATTTGTAATGCTAAGTTTTTTTAGAAGGACATCTTCAGAGACAGGGACATTTTTTTCATCAGAAACTTTAGGAATAAAGGATTCAAAATGCAAGTTTGATACTGAAAGAGCTTCAGGCAAGCCTTTAGATAGCGATAAAGATGGCAGGGCTGACGCTTGCGACATTTGCGTAGGTATAAGTGGAAAAGGAAATAATGATGAAGATAATGATTTGGATAAAATGCCAGATTACTGTGATAAAGATTCTAATGATAGAACGGTTATAGCTTGTAAATGGACTCCAACAAAAGACGGAAGATGCGTTGAAGGGGCTACTGTTTCTAAATAACTACTATGTCAAAACCTATAATCTTTAAAGGCAGAAAATCAACAGAATTCGCATTATCGCATCTCATAGAAGTTGTTTTGGGCATCAGCGCGGTCATCTTTCTTATATACTTTTCTCTAAAGCTCGGAGGGGTATTCTTTGGAAGGCAAGAATATGACTCGGCAATGAATAATCTAAATCAATTAGAATTAAAAATAAATGAATTAACAGGCAACATAGACACAATAAAAACAACAACAACTTCTTATAGCATACCTGATAATTATATTCTGGTGGGGTTCAGCTACCAAGATAAAGGCACTATGAAGACATTGTGCACGGATGAAAATATCGTCACTTCAAGACCAAAAATTTGTCAAGGCAAATCATGTATTTGCATCTACCCTAATTCTGGTGGCATTACCGATTGGAGTGGCAAAGACTTTGATTCCAAAGAGGGAAACTCTTTTCCAATAAAATGCAAAACTTTTGACAAAAAGATGGTGTTTTTAGCGGCATACTCTAACTCGAATCCTAATTTTAAAGGCGCGCAGACACTCTGGAAGCCTTCAAATTATCCTAATTCCGGGGATTATGCTTATCTCGTCGTTTATGGGATTTGCGGCGGGCCGTGGCGCACGAACTTTGGCGTAAAACAAATATATTTAGAGAAATATAGTGAAACTGAAATAAATTACATTTTTATTGGAGACATGTCTGATGGAAAAATCAAAGAGAGAAGCATGTTTTTTGCTAATAGAAATTCTTGATGCGAAAAGCATTTAAACATAGGTTATGAAATAAGGCATATGCAAAAAAGAGGAAGTGTACTCTCTTGTAAAAAGGGGCAGATAATCACAAGGCAGATGCTTATACATCTTGGAATGTTTGCAATTCTTGCTTTTATTGCCGTTATATTATTTGGTTATGTAAGGTCGATAGAAAAGGATACAGAATTCCAAAAAATTTTTCTTAGCAAGGATTTGGCCATGCTTACAAACACAATTTATAGTTTGCCAGGGGATACTAAATACAGTTATTCTTTTGATAAAGTTGATTTAGGCCAGTTTAATTTTGAATTGAAAGCCATTAGCGCAGATAACGATGTATCAGTCGTAAGCGTGGAGTCAGAAAAATTGGCGAAAACCTATCCTTATGCAAGAACATTTGAAAGCATGGACTACACATCGGTTTCGGGTGCGAAATCTCTTAAGTTTTCAAAACAAAATTCCAAATTGACTATAAACAAAAATGAATAAGAAAGGATTTTTTGACGCCGTTGTAAATGTTTTCAGGCTCTTATTTGTCATTGTAGTCTTTTATTCTGTGCTGTTCCTTGCGAGGGCGTTCATAGTACAAAGGGTCGATACGTTTGAAGTTGAGTCAAAACTTTTATCTCAGAGATTGGCAATGTCAAACGAAATAAATTATTTTGACGCTGAAACCGGGAGAAGATACATTGGAGTAATTGATCTGCAAAAATTCAATTCTGGGGAAATTGGTCAGAAATTGCTAAACTCTGTGTATTACGGCAAGGCAAATTCCGAAGCGTCAGGAAAACTTACCTTGACGGATTTAGAAGAAAATAAAATGTATGAGGCTTACTACAACAAGGGGCTTTATTATGAAAAGAAAGTGCTTATCGAAGCTAAATTAATTGGGAAGGGGTCTGCAAAAAACCTTGAAACATTTTTCTACGTTCTAATAAAAGATGGCGATAAAATGAAAAGAGGTACTCTTAAAGTTGAAGCAATTCTACCGAACCAATAAAGGAAGCCTTGGACTAACAGATTTCTTTTCTATACTGGCATTTGCACTTATTTTAATAATTTTTTACCTTATTTTAAATTTTACTATCGGAAAAATAGTTTTTGCATTGCCGTCTGCATCAAAAAATATTGAAGATTCTATTTCATTAATTTCAATTTTGAAAACTCCAGTTAAAATTGATGATATGAGCATCAACGTCGCTGATATTATAGCATTGTCAAATCAGGATTCATCAAAAAGATTAATGACTGAAAATACAATTAAACAGATAATCGAAAAGTCTTATGGAACATCCATCTGTGCTATTTTCTGTATAAATGAGGGGCAGATAAAAAGCAAAGGCTGTGAAACACTTGTGGGAACCCAAGCATGCTCTAACGATTTTGCATTTGTACCAAGCTATGAAGGGCAATCAATAAAAGTATCATTTACATCAAATATAGAACCATTGAACTTACAATCTGCGCCATAAAATGAATAATAAGAAATCGTCGTTATTATTTTTGCCAGTGCTTGTTGTAGTAGTATTCATAGTGTTGATAAACCTTTATATAGTATTGACAATAAAGAATGCTCCATTAAATTACCCAATAGGCCAAAGGCAGTTTGAGCTACTCGGGACAGCCATAAAAGCAGAAAAAGCCCTCTTCTATATCGACCAGTCAGCAAAGTATTCTCTGCAGCAGTCTGTATATGATTTGGCGCAGAATGGGGGGATTTCAGATATTGAGGTAAGTGATACTGAAATATTCGCTAAATACGGATGCGAGAGATTTAATGGTGCTTATGTCTGGTATCAACTAGAAAAGACAGATTCAGGCTATATCAAGAACTCTTGTTTGGATGACAACACAGTGAACAATAATCTTATTTATTCTTTTAACAAAAATCTGAATCAATATTTGATGAATTATCCAGGCAGCATTCCGACTGGCAACTATAATTATGAATTAAAAAACAGCCTTGAAATTATCGGAGCTGCAACCAACCCATTAAAATTTGATATTTTTAAAGATGAGTCAATACAAGAAGAAAAGGCAGCAAAGCAGCTTAAAGATCCACAGCAAATAATCAAAGATACAACAAAGACGCCAGAAGGAACTAGGGATTTTACCAATACGCCGCTGTGTGCAAAAGGCTCTGCATGTGTGTTGACAGAGGAAGCTTTCCAGATGATAGTAAAAGCACAAGAAAATGCTATCAAGAAAGGCGCTTTGATTGAAGTTTATTCAGCTTACAGATCTCCGGAGCAGCAAAAAGCACTTTGGGAAGGCAAAACACCAGAAAAGTATGCTCAAAGATATCCTGATGTTAATGAGAGAAGAAAATATGTTTCCGATCCCTCAAATTGCGTAATTGGCTGTCCTCATTTAAGCAGTAAAGCTGTAGATGTAAGACTCAAGGGAAAAACAACTCAAACAATGACAAGGCAAGATTGGAGATTGTTGCAAGAAATAATGACTTCAAAGGACGAAGATAACAAACCATTGTGGGTTAAATATACAGAAGAGAATTGGCACTTCGAATGCTGCGGCACAGACAGGTATGTAAGGGCAATAACGCGGGGAGTGACTGAAATAGTGTAAAAATGGAAACAAAAGATTTGATTTTGCTGATGCTGATACCTTTGCTAGCGATAAGCCTGATTGCCTACACCGACAAAAGCCCTGCAATAATAGGCGCTGTTACGGCAGAGCAGGAGCAGAATAATGTCATCGGCAGTTATTCAATAAATCCTTCGTTCAAAGCAAAGATTGACTATAATCTGGATGATTACACCATTATAAAGCAGACATTGGACAAGATCATCGATGAATGCAAGAACAGTGAACACATCGGGCAATGCCTTAGGGATAAATCCACAGGGCTCAAATGGAATTGTGAGGAACAAAAACCAAATGATGAGGCAAGTGCCATCTTATTTGACTTTGTCGATAAGTTTAATGAATGCCTAAATCTTGAGGGAAGTAACCTTGTATGCAGATTCTCTTTTGATGAAAGAAAACTAGAAAATTCCCCACTATACAATATAGAACTATCAAGCGAAGGCGGCAAAATCAATGCAAAATTAAAATTGATGTCAGAAATTTTGGCAACAGCATACATAGCTCAAGGAGGTATTTTTTATGCGGATAATTACGACAACAAGAAAAGAAAACAGGCAGACATTGCAAGTATCACTATTAAATACGTCGGGAAAAAGCCAAACATTTACAACGCCTATGCAGAATCCTCAGAAGATAAATCAAAAATAAATTTAATAGATGAGCAAAAAAGTTTTGAATCTAGAAATTTGCTCTTTTTATACAAAAATACTGACGAATTTGGCTATAGTCAAGTGAGCTTTATAGATTCTCAAGTGCAAAACAGCTTTAGAGCACCACCTCCTGCAAACAACATAATTGATTTGCCAAAAACAAAAGGCATCAAGTTCTGCGCAAAGACAGGGAAGAAAGTTTATGCCTATGACTCTTCAGACAATCAGGTAAAGCTTAGGGACATTGTGTACAAGTTTGCAGTTACTTATCCGGATTTGCCTCCGCAGCCTCTGAAGAATGTGGAAGCATTCGATAAGCCCAAGGCAGACAAATCAATTCTGGTTAAATGGGAAAACAGCTCTGAGAATAATGTTGCAAAGTACAGGATTTATTTTGCGGAATCAAGAATAAATGTTTTTGACAAGACAGCAACAGATGATTTGAAGAAAAATCCAAAAGTAATATTTGTGAAGGATGTAGAGCTTGAGCCGTCTGTAAATTTTGAAGGCGCTCTCGCCCCAAATGAATGCGTATTTGACTATACAAGCAAGAAATGCGGCTTTTCAACGTCAAATGAGAAAAATATTCCAATAGAAAACAACAAATTGTACTTCTCCAAATCCTCAAATTCATACATCTATGGTCTTGTTTTGCCAAGCGACAATACAAACTATGATATTGGCATAACGGCAGTCGGCAGGGCAAACAACGAGATAAACAACAAGGACGAAAGCCAGAAAATTCCAGTTGTGAAGTCAATCCAGTCTGTTGATGACCTGCCGCCGGATTCAGGAAAGATAGTTTCGCCATCATCTATAAAATACATATCATCCAAGCAAGTAATGTTTACGTTCTTGGGAATACCCTCAATTAATATCGACGGCACAGTCCTTAATGATTTCAAGGAATACAAGGTGTATTATTCAAAACATCCAGCATCAAGCCAGCAAATAATTGAGTTACAGAACTCCGTAAGCGACAGCAAACTAAACAGACTTCTGTCGGGAATTGCATACTCACAAGAAGGAAATAATTTTGTTATTGATATCTCATCAACAGACACAGCATCTGCAGACTTATATTTTTTTGTTATAGTGGCATTTGATAATGCAGGAAACCCAAAAGAGGATAAATTTAAAGTTAAGGAGCTGGGGGCAGTTCCACTGCAATTAACCATACCATAAAACCAAAGATATATAAAGAATTTATTTAACCTCTTGCTTATGATTAAAATCCCTTACGAGGAGATAGTTCTGAAGATTAATGAAAAGGCAAACATTCCTGTTTCTGAGATAGAAGAAAGGGTTGAGAAGAAAATGAAGCAGCTTTCTGGATTGATAAGCAGGGAAGGGGCTGCGCATATTGT
>CAZJBR010000002.1:15272-22864 GCA_964544435.1 uncultured Methanosarcinales archaeon | reverse complement strand
TTTAGTTATTTTTGAACTATTTTTATATATCCAACAAAGATAAAAAACAAAGGTACAACATAACCCAAATTAAATGGGACCTTGTAAATCATACCCTGCAATAAAGTTACTAAGTATGCTATAGAATAAGTATATACTCCCCACTTCTTCATTTTCCAAAAACCAACTAATCCGATAATTCCGACAATTCCTGAAAATAACATTAAAAAAATAAAAAATAACCCATATTGTTGTGTTATGTTGACTCTTGTTCGAACAGGAATCAAAGATAAGATAGCGATTACAAAAGCAATAAATCCCCAAATACACAAGATTGTTATAATTAAGGGTCTTTTTCCTTTATCTTTCTTATTTATTAAATCCTCTGGAGATTCGGATTTTTGCTTTTTATCTTTTTGATAGCCAATAAGACTTCCTATAATACCACTAATAAGCCAAGTAAGAATATTGGGAATAAAGGGTATTCTAATTAGGTTAATCAAATAAATATTCCATTCCACTGAAAATGGATTAAAAAATCAACAGCCATTCCAATTAATAAACCAACAAACCCATAGTAGAAGGTATAGGATTTTTCATAATCTGAGATATTATTAAGTATTTTCTTCATTTTCATTATGCTTTACTTAATTATTTAAAAACCCTCCTAAAAAGTGCACCTAACAACATTATGTGAACTTTTCCTATACCTCAACCACAATCTTCCTGTCTTTCTCGTTCAGCTCCTTGATTATCTTGTGGCCTTTGAGCTTTTCCTTTATCTCTTTCCATGAATATTTTTTGCTTGCTTTGGTGATTTCGTCCAAGATTTCCTTTATCAATGCATACTTATGGTAAATAAGCTCGCCTTTCTCCCGAAGCTCTTTTTCCTCGGTTTTGAGCGATTCTATTGTTGCATTTTGCTGCTCGATGATTCTTTGCAGCTCCTTCAGCCTGCTGTCAAAGGCAGTTTCCTTCTCCTCTTTGAAATGCGAGTAAAAGAATTGAAGCGCCTCGTTAAAAGTTTCAAATTTCTGCTTTTTATTTTTCTCATGGAACTGCAGTTCAAACGGTGTTGCATCGATAACTTTATTGTTCTCATCAAAAATCACTTCAGCATTGATTTTTTTGCCAATGATTTTTTTAATTGAATCTAATATCGATTGTATTTGTTTTGCATTAATGTTTTGAGGATTTAGTAATTTATCAATATTCGATGATAAGCAAATTTCTTCGGAATAAACACCGCCCAAGCCAAGCTCTGTTGCCAAACTGATTACAACACTTTCTTTTTTTGAATTTTTAAGCATATCTTCCAACCGTTTCTTATCAATATCAAACAGATTGAAGCTCATAACAGGATAGACATATTTCAGCCTTGGCTTTACTGACCTTTCCCTGAAGTCATGATGCTCAAGCGCGTTTATTATCACATTATGCTCGTCGCACAGGATCGCATTCCCCTTCCCAAAGAACTCTATGCAAAGGGATTTTTTGCTTTCTTTCGACTCAAAAGATAATTTTAAAATCCTTTCAGGCTTTAATTGAGTTATGCCTACTAAGAACAGTCCATCCAGATGCTTCCTCAGCAGCTGCCCAAAGCCGAGAATTTTCCCATAATCTTCCTTTTCTCCCAAAAAAACTGTTTTACCAACATTAATGCACAGCAGCTTCTTGCCTATGTTTGTTTTGTATAAATTGAATATTATCAAATTTATTTCAGGGTGGTAAATTTTGCCAATTCTGGAATCTTTAAGGATATTAAGCTCATTCACAAGAAAATGCATTTCCAGGCTTGATATTTGCTTTTTCATATTTTATTTTTAAGCCATTGCTCTATCCTGTCAATGCCTTTTTCAATCTCGCGCATTGATGTTGCGTAGCTTAATCTTACATGGCTGTCGCTTCCAAAAGCAATTCCAGGCACAACAGCAACCAATGCCCCTTCAAGCAGCCTGGAAGCAAATTCCATTGACTTCATGTTTGTCTTGCTTATATCAGGAAATGCGTAGAAAGCTCCTTCAGGCTCAACGCATGAAATGCCTTCAATTTCATTCAGCCTTTTATGGATAAATTTTCTTCTCTCGTCAAATGCCTTGACCATCTGCTTTACGCTTTCCTGTGAGCCGCTTAAGGCATCCAAAGCTGCATATTGGGATATGCTTGTGGGATTGCTCGTTGTATTGCTCTGCAGGTTTTCCATTGCTTTTATAATGTCTTTGCTGCCTGCTGCATATCCAATGCGCCAGCCTGTCATTGCATACGCCTTGGAAACGGCGTTGCAGGTGAATGTTATGTTTTTTATTTCTTCGTTTAACGACGCAATGCTTACGTGCTTGCCTCCCCCATAGATAAAATGCTCGTAAATTTCATCAGAAACTATGTAAAAGCCGTGCTCGACTGCAAGCTCAGCAATTTTCCTTATTTCAACTGGCTCAATCATGGCCCCGCTTGGATTATTTGGGGAGTTTAGAATAAGCAGCTTAGTTTTTTTAGTTACCTTTTCCTCTACAAAGTCTGCAGTCAGCTTGAACTTTTTGTCTGTCCTGCAAAACACAGGCTTTGCCTCGGCAAGCTTTATAATCTCCTGATAGCTTACCCAATATGGAACAGGCAGGATTGCCTCGTCCCCTTTGTCCAGGATTGCCATTGCTATGTTGTACAGCGAGTGCTTTCCGCCGCAGCTCACAAGGATTTCTGAAGCATCATAATCAATGCTGTTTTCTCTTCTAAATTTGTCTGCGATTGCTTTTTTCAGCTCTGGAATTCCGCCAACTGGTGTGTATCTTGTGAAATTGCTGTCGATTGCCTTTTTTGCAGCCTGCTTTATGCTTTCAGGGGTATTGAAATCAGGCTCTCCCAAGCCAAAATTGACTATATCTTTGCCTTCGCTTCTCAGCTGCTTTGTCTTTGCATCAATCGCAAATGTAGCGCTTGGCGCGATATTTTTTACTCTGTTAGATATCATTCAATCACCAACTCTTTTAGCAATCTCATTTATATTAAAATCTTTTGAAGTGTCAATGACCATGACATTGTGTTTTCCTTCAATAGCTTCCTGATGGCAAATATCAAAAATTTCAGCCTGCAGGTTTTCTTTTATCTTGTTTTTATTGAATTTCTTTTTGCCCAGTCTTTTGCTAAGCTCTTTGATATTGCACTTTGTCACAATGCAGAAATCAACATATTTTCTTGGCAGATAATGGGAGAGGTGGGAATCAACTATAATGCCATTAAATTTTTTTGATGATTTTTTATTTTTATTGTATTTTTTTATTGAATTGATTTCGTTAATGATATGTTTATTTAATTTATTAATGTCGACAATCTTTGTGTTCCTTTTCTTATCAAAAGAGTCGTATAACCTGTTCTTCGCAATAGATTCATTTACGTCAAAATAGTAAAATTCCATCTTCCTAGCTAATTTCTTGGAGAAGGTAGTTTTTCCTGTGCCGGGAGTGCCAGTAACTATAATGGTTTTCACATGCGCAGTTTATTGGGACTATATTTAAATATTCTTGCAATATACCAACATTATGCAGGAAGAGTTTTTCCTTTCAACCTCAAAAAAGCAGGAATTAATAGACATAACTGAAAAAATAAATGCAATAATAAAAAAATCAAAGATTAAAGAAGGGATATGTAATATTTTTGCCGCCCATGCAACAGCCGCAATAATTATAAATGAAAACTATGACCCGAATATATGCCTGGATATAATTGATGCTTTAAACAGGATTGTTCCTAAGGGGGTATGGCGCCACGACAGGATTGACGGCAACGCCGACTCCCACATAAAGTCGGCAATACTTGGCGCAGGCGAAACAATCCCTATTAAAGAGGGCACTTTGGAGTTGGGGCAATGGCAGGCAGTTCAATTCTGTGAATTGGATGGACCAAGAAGCAACAGAAAAGTAGTCATAACAATAATTGGTGATAAAAATTAACTGCGATTTGTGCGGAAAGCCTATTGAAAATTTAAACAGGGCAATAATAGAAGGTGTTGAGCTTGAAGTCTGCAGCGACTGCAGCAAATTCGGAAAGGTGATAGCTCCTGTAAAAAGGCCGAGCGCAAGAGAGCAGTCTAAATTAATGAGAGGGGGAACTCAGCAGGATAATGAAGAGAAAATCGAGCTGCTTGTTGAAGGCTATTCTGACTTGATAAAGAAAAGGCGCGAGGCAATGGGATTGACCCAAAAGGATTTTGCCTTGAAAATCAGTGAAAAGGAATCAACTATCCATCACATAGAGACAGGTTCATTTGAGCCGCCGCTGAATTTGGCTAAAAAACTTGAGAGGTTTTTAGGCTTAAAGCTTGTTGAACAGCACGAAGAGAAACACTCACCTATAAAGAGGGGCAGGGAAATGGGCTTTACACTGGGAGATTTTATAAATATAAAGAAATAAATTTTAGTAATCACTTTTCAAATATGTATTGCTCGCATTGGCCTGATGCTGATTCGTATTTTACTGTGAATTTTTGCTTAAAGAATGCCACCAATTCTTTTTTATCATACTCGCATTCAACATAGTCCGGCTTGCATGCCAAATCGCAGGAATCCATTAGTATAAGAGCTGCTCTAGTAGACTCGCCAATCAGTTCTGTCTTCTTTTTTTCGTTAAAGACCGGGTAATACATCAGTTGGTCTATCTTTTTGTCGCTAAAAAGAGGTATATTCGGGCCTGACACCCAGATATTGCCTTTAGCGCCATATGCATGAAGTTTATTTTGGAGAATGTTATACTGATTATCCTTGCCATATTCATCCTTAAGGTAGGTTACAATATTCAAAATTGAAAAACTAAGGGATAAGATGATAAGTGCTATAGCAGATTTTTTAATGGTATTGTTTTTGGAATTGTCAAGGATATGCCCAATGGCATGAGACATCAGCAAGTACATATACGGCAATAGAACAATCAAGAATCTCATTTCTTTTTGCTTTATAGAATTAAAGAATACAAAAAATATAATGAAGGTGACTGATATTAATTTCTTATTTGAACTAATTTTTCTAAGCGGTAAGAATATTCCGAAAATCAATGACAAATACAAAATATTTTCCCTAAATAATTCAACAAAATAATAAGTTAAAGAATGGTGATTTAGCCATCCGCTGTTGTTTGTCAGGAATATTTGCTGCAAGAATGGATGCGCGGCATTATAATATAATATCTGATTTAAGATTAAGAAAGGCATTATCGCAACAATGAAACCAGTAAATAAATTTACGCTGTTTTTTATTTTTTCCCTGTCAAAGCGCGCCAGAACTGTTATTATCGCGGCTGCGAATGCAATCAACTGCAGGTATCTGGTCATAAATGCTATTCCAAAAAAAAATCCGGAAACGTAGTATTTTTTGTATATGAAAAGGTAAACTGCCGTTAAAGAGAAAAATGCGGATATTGTTTCTGTCAGCATAATCCCGTTGAAGAAAAAAAATGTTGGGGAAACTGCCAAGAACAAAGAAGACAATAACGCTGTTTTTCTATTGAATATCCTATTTCCTATTGAATAAGTCAGAAAAATGCATAAGCTTCCGAATATTATGTCTATGATCCTGCCGAATAAAATCGGGCTCAAGCCTATTTTCCACATTAAGCCTAGCACCATTGGCCATATAATTGGCCTTGAATCTTCCCAAAAACCTGAATTGCCTAGCGAGAAAATGTATTTTCCCATGCCTATGTATACAGAAGAGTCCCACCAGACTTGAGTGTAGATGCCGATAGTAAAGAACTTAACGCACAAAAATACCGCAATAATTGCAATTATTAACTTATGCCTGTATAACTTCATTTTGTACAGCTGAATGAATCAATTAAATAATACTTTCGAATTGAAGAAATCAGCTAATTGATTTATTGCCCTGCTTGTTCAGCATGTACCATTCCATAGGCGTTTCTGCCAAGGCTTTGAAAATTCCAACATTTACATAATAAGTGACCACCAACCCATAGCTGAACGAAGATGCTATCATGGGCAGGCTTAACCTTGCTTTATTGGCCTTTGACAACGCAACAAAACTCGCAAAAATCAGTCCGCTTGTTAAGATTATGTTTCTTGCCAATTCATAAAAAAACCTGCCCCATTCAATGGGTGCAGGAGCGTGTGTGATAAAGCTTAATGTTCCTGTTATGAAAAGCCCTGCCAGAATGACCGATAACAAATATCCGCTGCAAAAGATTCCGGCCATGTAAATCCTGTCAATTGTGTTGAGGTGCTTGCTTCTGAACAAATCAAAGAAATGCTTCTTCCAGGAATAAGCAACGCCATACGCCCATCTCATCTGCTGCCTGTACAGGTCTTTGAGCGTAAATGGCACTTCGCTGTCGCATTCCAAATCATTGAGATACTCTATTTTATAGCCTTTTTCAAGAAGCCTCAACGAAAATTCTATGTCTTCTGTCAGATTGCCGTTTTCCCACGCTCCCAGTTCAATCAGTACATCCTTCCTTACAGCCTCTGCAGAGCCGCATAGGAACGCAATTTTCCTCCTGTTGTACATAAAGGGTATTGTTATATGGTGGCAAGTTGACACTATGGTTGCTCCTAAAACAGATATTAAATTTTGGTTGGGGTTGATTAGCTTCCACCTTGCCTGCACTCCCGCAATATTTTTGTCCCGAATAAACGGCCTTACTATCCTTGATAAGAAATCGGCTTCCGGAACAAAATCTGAGTCAAATATGACGAGTATATCCCCTTTAGAATGCTTCAGCATGTTGTTCAGATTGCCGGGCTTGTATCCTTCATTGCTTATTCTTTTTAATATCTTGATTGAGTCATGCTCACTTGCAAATTCCCTTAGCTTCTCTGACACTTCTGGAATGTTGCTGTCGTCTCCTATTAATATTTCATACTGGCCTTTCGGGTAATCAAAATTCAGGCAGCTTTTCGCGCACCTTATTGCGGCCAATTCATTGAAAGTTGGAATTTGCACTGTCACAAAAGGCAGCTTATCTTCTAGAGTGTCCTCATTCTGCTGATTCTCTTCCTTTTTTTTCTTGAATATTGCATAAATAGACACTATATAATAAAAAAAGGATATTACAACTGCTATGAACAGAAGAGTGTTAAACATGCTATCAAATACCGTATGGAAAAAGTTTAGTATACTGCGTCCAACGGTATTATACTTTATAAAAAAAGTGCTCACCAATCCGACATACCAAACAAAAAATTGATTAATTATGCTAATTGCGCTCATGTTATTCACTTTATATAAAAGCTTTTTTCCCAAAACCTGTGCTTAGAGAGACTGATTAAGATTATTATATTTAAAACTATTGTATATGGGAAGTAAAAAAATACTGCAAACAAATTCTTGGTGTTGGCCCTGTCATTGAACATTCGCAACCCGGATATGGTAAGTATGCTTGTCATTATGCCCGACAAAACTCCAAAAATGCTGTATAAAGATACTCCATAGTCCGGTATTTTGTAAAGCACATATATGGGGCCCATCAGGCTGAACCATCTGAAAAAATAGCTTGCCGAGCTTAACAATGTCTGTGTGTTGTAAGGCATCCAATAATAGATCTGATAAGCTATGATCGGCAAAGATATGAATGCAAAGAAAGTCCACCAAAAATGGGTGATGTACAAGAAT
>CAZJBR010000002.1:14412-15222 GCA_964544435.1 uncultured Methanosarcinales archaeon | reverse complement strand
CTCCTATTTTTGAATATGGCCTGCAAAGTTCCTATCCACCACCTGACACGCTGCTTGTATAAGTCCTTAAACTTTACAGGCACAATAGTGTAGCCAATTGCTTTTGGCGCTGTGATTGTCGTGTAGCCTTCTTTTTTCATCTCTAATGCTACATCGATGTCCTCTGCCATGGTGTCTTTTTTGAAATATCCGATTTTTTTTAGTGCCTTTTTTCTGTAGCATGCCAAAGACCCAGAAATCCACGCGCCGCTCCTGAAAACACTTGAGAAGCTGTTTCTAATCACATTGCTTAAATGGTACTCTACGTTTTGGAAAGTTCCCAGGATTGATTTTTTATTTCTTACATTGTTGTTGCCAGTGGTTGCCCCTATGCTGCTGTCTGCAAAAGGAATTAGAAGCTCCCTTATGCAGTTATTGTCCAGTATTGTATCTGCATCTATAGTTACAATAAACTCATTAGAAGCTTTCAATGCGCCATAGTTCAAAGCCTCCACCTTGCCAAGGTGGTTTTGCCTCAGTATTTTCAGATTTTTATTTTTCTTCAGGATTTTTATTGTGCTGTCCACAGAGCCGTCATCGACAACAATCACTTCGATTTTGGATAGGGGGTAGTTCGAGTTGAAGATAGAATCGAGGCAATCTTGTATGTTTTTTTCTTCGTTATACGCTGGTATCATTATGCTTATGTTGGGCTCGAATGGCTTTTCATGCTTTTTCAAGAATTTCGAAATAACGAATAACCCAAATATGATGGCAAGGAATGAAAAAACTATCCCGAAAAGCACGCTGGACAATAGCATTATAAGGTCT
>CAZJBR010000002.1:8175-14402 GCA_964544435.1 uncultured Methanosarcinales archaeon | reverse complement strand
TTTTGTAATTAGTATGGCAGTTTTTTAAATATTTCTATTGAGAACTTTGAAAATTCATTATTTTCATATTTCATTTAGGATCCTTGTTGATATGCTAGCTTAAGAAGGTTAATCCGATGGATTCACATATCTCCTTATAGCCGCTAAAACACATTCCTAATCCAGTGGCATATCCAATATAAACAATAGCGCCTAGCGCCATGCCCGCAATAGCAAACCACCTGCCGCTGTAAGCTTCCGGGTTTTTTTTGATTTTAGACAGCGCCTTTAACCCCAGTATGACTGCAAACATCCCGAATATGAGATTAAGAAGAGGTATCCAGAAGGTCATCCCGAAGACAAATGATGCTACTGCAAGAGATTTCGATTTTTCCATGTATTTTGTGATTTCAATGAAATATTAATATCTTTCCACAAATTTTATAATATTGCTGAAAGCTCTGCTCCCTATGGAACCATTAGTAGACAGAATACCCACTGGCAGCAGAATACTTGATGTGATGCTTGACGGCGGATACGAAAAAGACGTAATTACTACTATCTACGGGCCAGCAGGCTCTGGCAAGACTGTTCTTTGCTTGCTGTGCTCCATAAACGTGGCAAGGTCTGGGAAGAAGGTTATTTATGTTGACAGCGAGGGCGGCTTTTCCCTTGAAAGGCTGAGGCAGATAGCATCGCGCATAAGCCAGGATTACAGAAAAATTCTCGACAATATGATTTTTCTAAAGCCGACTAGTTTTGCAGAGCAAAAAAAGTCATTTGAAAGGCTGAAAGACATGGTAAATGATAAGATAGGGATTATAGTGGTTGATACAATAGCCATGCTTTATCGCTTGGAGCTCGGCAAAAGCGAAGAGGTGCAAGAAGTTAACAGAGAGCTTGGACGGCAGATATCCTATCTGACTGAAATCGCCAGAAAGAAGGGTATACCTGTGCTTATAACAAACCAAGTGTATGTTGATTTTGATGACAAGGAGAAGGTGAATATAGTTGGCGGCGATATCCTAAAGTATGGAAGCAAGTGCCTAATAGAGCTTCAGATTACTCCAAATGGAAACAGAAGGGCAATAGTCCGCAAACACCGCTCACTTCAAAGTGAAAGAGAAATTCTATTTAAGATTGTAGAAGGTGGGATAATAGGAACTAGAGAAAGCAGAGGGTTTAAATTCTTTTGAGAATATACGCAAAAACCTTTTTAAACAGCTGTGCATAATCTTGGGTTATGGGGGTTAACAAGCTTAAGGAGTTTCTTGACAGGAGTAAAGAGATCAGTAATGATAAGAATGCCGCCGAGCTTCAGCATAAAAAGGGAAAGCTGACAGCCAGAGAGCGCTTGAAATACTTGCTGGACGCTGATTCTTTTGTTGAGCTGCAGGCATTTGCGGAGCTGCAGAGCAAGGAACTTGAAAGCAAGAAAAAAGCAGGTGATGGAGTTTTAATAGGGCACGGCACTATAAACAAAAGGCCGGTTTATGTTTACGCGCAGGACTTTTCTTTCATGGGCGGCTCGATGGGAGAGGCGCACAACAAGAAAATAGTGCATGCTATGGAGCTGGCGTTGAAAACAGGATGCCCATGCATAGGACTGCTTGATTCCGGAGGCGCAAGGATACAGGAAGGCATATCTGCATTAGACAGCGGCGGAAATATCTTTCAGCTGAATACTTTGTCGTCTGGAATAGTTCCCCAGATATCTGCAATACTCGGGCCGTGCGCAGGCATTGCTGTTTATTCTCCTGCTTTGACTGACTTTATATTTATCGTCAAGAAAATAAGCTATATGTTTATCACAGGCCCGGATGTCATAAAAACAGTAACTGGCGAGGTGATTGATTTTGAAAAGCTGGGAGGGGCCGATTCTCATGGAGAAAAAAGCGGTGTGGCGCATTTTACTGCAGATAACGAAAAAGAGTGTCTTGCCATGATCAAAGTTTTGCTAAATTACTTGCCGCAAAATAATCTTGAAACTCCGCCGTTTCACTCCTCTGACAATCCAGCGAGAGAGACAAAAAGGCTTGAATCCATTGTTCCTGAGGATCCGAAAAAAACATACGATATAAAGGAGGTTATAGAAGAAGTTTTTGACAAAAAATCCTTTTTTGAAGTTCATGCAAATTATGCTGCAAATGCTGTGGTGGGATTTGCAAGGCTCGATGGAAACTCCATTGGAATTGTAGCAAACCAGCCGAAAGTTCTGGCAGGCTGCCTGGACATCAATTCTTCTGATAAGATCTCAAGGTTTGTGAGATTTTGCGACTGCTTCAACATACCGTTGATTAATTTAGTGGATGTGACCGGCTATTTGCCTGGCACGAGCCAGGAGCATGATGGAGTTATAAGGCACGGCGCAAAAATACTTTACGCTTATTCTGAAGCGACTGTGCCTAAAATATCACTTGTCCTGAGAAAAGCATATGGCGGAGCTTATATTGCTCTGGTTTCAAGAGGCATGGGTTTTGACAAAGTCATAGCATGGCCTAGCGCTGAAATTGCTGTAATGGGGGCCGAGCAAGCTGTAAATATTATTAACAGAGACGAGATAACCGGAAATCCCAAAGCAAAGTCTGGCTTGGTGGAAGGCTATGCGGAAAAATACCTTAATCCATATGTTGCTGCAAAGCTTGGCAAGATTGATATGGTAATTGAGCCTAAGGACACAAGGATTTACCTGATTAAATGCCTTGAAATGCTGATATCCAAAAGAGAGAAAAGACCTGTTAAAAAACACGGCAATATGCCATTATAAGAAATGGAAGAGCTGGTAGTCAGGGTTGACGGCAAAGAGTACAAGGTTTTTGTGGAGGAGACGGAGGAAGGAAAGATACTTGTCCACTGCGGCAGCGATGTTTATGAGGTTGAAACTAAGAAAGATGTTGAGTTGTCAGCAATAGAAAGGCTGCATAAGAGCAAATCAGCTCAAGATGGCGAGCTTGAGATTGCAGCCCCCTTGCCGGGGATTATATATGCCGTGAAGGCAAAGCAAGGCTCCAGAGTAAAGCAAGGGCAAAGCCTGTTCATTTTGATGGCAATGAAAATGGAAAATGATATTACAGCGCCTCGAGAAGGCATCCTAAAGGAAATCAAAGTCAGGAAAGATGACAGCGTGAATAAAGGGGATGTTTTGGCTATACTGGGGTGATTACCTTTTTCCTAATTTTTCTGCTCCCTGCCATAAATAGGGGAATAAGGCGGCGGCCATAAAGGCTTTAAGAGTGTCTCCGATTATAAATGGAAAAAATCCATATCTTAAAGTTGTCAATATTGTTGCTTTCTCTCCAAGCCAGACATATAATCCTATTAAACCGAATGCATACAAAATGAGCTCACCCGCAAGCATGCAAAGAAGTATGCTCTTTCTTGTTCTGCCGTACCCTTTTTCAATCATCCATCCTACAAAAAACGCCATAAACAGAAATCCGATTATATATCCGCCAGTTGCGCCGAGAATCGCTTTTATTCCTGAAGAATATCCCGCAAAAACTCCGAATCCAAGAATGCCAGCCACCACATAGGCGGCAATTGATATTAATCCTTTTCTTGAGCCGAAAAAAAAGGCAACTGCAAAGACCCCAAAAGTCTGCATTGTTATAGGCACCGGCCAGAGCGGAATTTGCAAATTCGCCATTGCTGCCATGAAGACAACACCCATTAGTATCATAAATGTGTCAAGAAAAATCGTTCTTTGTTTGTATAAAATCTCATACATGGTTTTATATCTTATTTCATGTATTGTGCTCATTTTTTCTCACCTGGTTTCCCAAACAATATTCCGGCCAACACGTTCAATGCCCATGCTTGAAATACAGTTATGCTGTATAAACTGCCAAAAACAAAGTTCCATAGCCACATGACCGGAAAGGCAAGTATTAAACCCACTAATGCGCTCAAAATGATGACTATAAGCATAGCATAGCCTATATCAACTAATTTCTTGAGCACTGGTATGCTGCTTAGAATAGCCATTCTGCATAGATAGTGGCAGCTTTTTTTAAATATTGTGGAAATATGCCTGTCACAAACAATTAGGTTATGTTGTTAGTTGAATATGCTTTGTAAAGCTCAAGATTAGTATCTATACTCACGGACAAAAAATATTGAGCAATAGTTGTCCGTTCGTAATAAGCAAAGGCAATAATTATGCTCAATTATTTGTTGCCTTTACTATAACTTTAATGTCACCTTCCATTATCTTTACCACTTTGTTGTTTTTCATTTTTAATAGCAAATTACAGTCTTTATCTATCCCTATAACTTTTCCTTGAAGTTTTTTGGTCTTCGTAGTTATTGTTGCTTTTTTATTTATTGTGTTGCAATTTTTTTTCCATATTTCCAATATGCTCGCAAATCTATTTTTGTTATAATAATTTTCATATAAATTAAAAAATTCTTCATTGAGTTTTCGTGCTAATCTTTCAATGTCTAATGTATTTTTATTTATAATTTTTAATGAAGTTGTTGTATTTTTTATTTTGTCGGGAAACGTGTTCTGGTTGACATTAAGCCCGATGCCAACAATAACGTAACTTTCTTTTCCGAAAACGCCTTCTGTAAGAATTCCGCATAATTTTTTGCCTTTGTAAAGAAGGTCATTGGGCCATTTTATGCTTGTTTTGATGCCTGTTGATTTTTTAATTGACTTGAATACGGCAATAGCAGCTGCAAAAGTCAGATATTGCAAGTTTTTTATATTATTTGGCTTCAATAGAATGGATATCCATAGGCCACCATTATCAGAATGCCATTTTCTCCCGAAGCGACCCCTCCCTTTTGTTTGGTTATCTGCAACAACCACTATATCGCTGAAGCCCTTTTTAGCAAAGTCTTTAGCTTTGTCTTGAGTGGAAGTCAATGACTTAAAATGGAAGATTTGAATTGGCATTTTAATTTTATTAAGCCAGAATTATTAAATCTCATTCCCCCAAACTGCCTTCATTCATGGCTTCCTGTCTTGCAGCCATCACCCAAGGATTAACTTTAGATTTGCTGTTTGTTTGCTGCTTTTTGGCTAAATACTGGGAAACTGCAGTTGTTATTATCAAGACCCTCTTGTCTTTTGGAAGAGTTTCTTTTATTGGCTTCATTCCTTTAAGCTCTTCCATAATTTTGTTGTTTTCTATGAAAGATGTTGTTACATTGCCTCTTAAGAACTGTCTTTTGCCAAGCACAGATTGATGGAAAGGTATTGTTGTCTTTACCCCCTCAATTATGAATTCCTGAAGCGCTCTTTTCATTCTTGCTATTGCCTCTTGCCTGGTGCTTCCATGACAGATTAAAAGCGCTATTAATGAATCAAACTGCGGCGGTATTTTACATCCTGAGTGGCAAGAGCTGCTTATCCTTATGCCAGGCCCTCCAGGCGGCAGGTAATTAACTACTGTTCCTGGAGAAGGTGAAAAATCATTTGACGGGTCTTCCGCGTTAATTCGGCACTCTATTGCATGGCCTTCAATCTTGATATTTTCCTGCTTATATGCAAGCTTGGCGCCGCTCGCAAGCTTTATCTGCTCTTTGACTAAATCTACATTTGTTACCATTTCTGTTACGCCGTGCTCAACCTGTATTCTTGTGTTCATCTCAATAAAATAAAAATTCTTGCTCTTATCCAGCAAAAATTCTATTGTGCCTGCCCCTTCATAGCCAATTGCCCTTATAGCATTTACAGCTGCGTTTCCCATTGTTTGTCTCAGCTCATTGCTTAATGTGGGGCTTGGAGATTCTTCTATTAATTTCTGGTGCCGCCTTTGAATGCTGCAGTCCCTCTCGCCTAGATGGATAACATTGCCATATTTGTCAACAAGTATTTGGAACTCTATATGCTTAGGCTCTTCAAGATATTTTTCAATGTACAGCGATTCATCACCAAAAGCATTCAATGCTTCTTTCTTGGCACCCTCATAAGCCCCATAGATATCCTCCTCCTTACTGACTATCCTCATTCCCTTGCCACCGCCGCCTGCAGATGCTTTCAAGATTACAGGAAGCCCGATTCTTCTTGCCACGATTAAAGCGTGCTTGCTGCTCCTCAGGCTTTCTTTTATCCCTTCAAGAACCGGAATACCTGCTTTTATCATCGCGTTTTTCGCTTCAACCTTGTCCCCGAGCTTCTTTGTCATTTTGGATGACGGTCCTATAAACTTTATGCCTTTCCGTTCGCATAATTTGGCAAATCTGGAGTTCTCTGAAAGAAAACCATAGCCAGGATGAACGGCGTCGCAGCCTGTTTGTTT
>CAZJBR010000002.1:0-8081 GCA_964544435.1 uncultured Methanosarcinales archaeon | reverse complement strand
CGTTGCCAAGAACTGTGTACGTTCTCTCTTTTTCCCTGTTTATGCCAAATCCTTCTGTCAGTATCTCTAAAAAAGATTTGTTGGAGGGGTTATGCAGTATCTCTTCAACTTGTGCTTCGTCTACGTGCGGCAGCCTCTTCACTACATTTGCGGTGATAAAACTTCCAACATTATCCATTCTTGTGGACTTGAAAAAGCCTTTGCTGGATGTGATTATATGCTGCTTAACTAGTGCTTCAAAATACCTATAAAAAGCTGGAAAAGTTTCTTTTGTTTTGAGGGTCGATTTCTTTAGAATAACATATGCCCTTTCAATTGGCTTTAGGGCAATATTAAGTGTATCTGCTATCAATTTCTGTTTTATGTGAAGCTCAAGCTTAGCTATTCTGCCTTTATTTACCATGTTTTGCAAGGCTATTTAGGTGTATATAAAGATTTTGTAGATATTAAAAACAAATGGATAGGATGTATTATCTAGTTTAAAAAGGGTATGTTAAAAAATATAATAACAGAAAGGTATTTAAAGAAACTAAAAACTAGAATTGCGATTAAAATGAGCCAGATTAATGTCATAAAAAATGAGAAGGGAGAAATAGATGTAGAAGGTATTAAGAGGATCATACCTTATGATGCTCCTTTTTTATTCATTGATAAAGTAATCAGCTTAAGCAGCAATAGGATTGTGGCAATAAAAAGCCTCAGCGGTAAAGAGGATTTTTTCAAAGGTCATTTTGTTGGATTTCCGATAATGCCTGGAGCTTTGACAGTTGAGGGTATGGGGCAGGCTGCCACTCTGCTTGTAAGAAGCAACATTCCAAACCACGAAGAAAAAGACGTGTTAGCGTACAAGCTTAAGGAAGTCAAGTTTATGGCCCCCATATTTCCGCACGATCAGGTAAGGTTTGAGATGGATCTGATAGCACAGGATGAAAGAGGCGCTATTCTTCAGGGAAAGGCATTTGTCAAAGATGCTTTGGTGGCCGAAGCACTCTTAATGGTAGCTATTGTCAACAAAGCAGACTTCAGGGCCAAATATTCTAAGTAAATTAGGAGGTTCTAATGTATATCAAAGGAGTTGGCATGACTAAATTTGGAGCTCAAACAGATACAAGCCAGGAACTTGTCTATGAAGCAACGATGGAAGCGTTGGATGATGCTAACTTTAAGATGGAAGATATAGATGCAGTTGTATCTTCTACAGTGGATACTGAAAGTAACGGAGAACGGCAGCGAGGATTTTCTTCTGTATTGAGCAGTATATTTAAGAAAAGAATTCCAATAATAACTTCATCAGCTGTCTGTGGCGGAGGTGGTTCTGCATTGTGGACGGCAAACAGATTGGATTACAATAAGGTACTTGTTGTTGGTTCTGAAAGACTGTTATCTAATAATACAGTGGTTACAACAGATGAGATTCTGATGGCGGCGGAGAGAATTTACGAGCAGTCTGAAGGCTTGATCTTTCCAGCGCAAAATGCGCTTGTTGCGCAGCAGTACATGCTGAAGCACGGCGCTACAACTGATGATTTTGCATTGGTTGCTTACAAGAACCACCAAAATGCTTATTTGAATCCGAAAGCCAGATTTTATAAGAAAGAAGTTACTTTAAAACAGATTAGGAAGTCCCCTATTATTGCCTCTCCTTTAAGGCTTTTTGACTGCAGCTTGTCAGTCAACGGGGCGGCGGCTGCTATACTGACAAAAGACAAGACTGATATCGAGATTGCTGGTTCGGGCCTTTTTGTGGACAGGCTTTCAGCATTTGAAAGTGAGGATATGACTTCCTGGCGGGCATCAAAGCTTGCTGCTGAAGAAGCTTACAAGCAGGCTGGGGTAATCCCTGATGATATAGATTTGGCAGAGCTTCATGATGCTTTCACTCCTGTTGAAGTTATTTCATACGAAGATCTTGGCTTCTGCAAAAAAGGCGAAGGTAAAAATCTAATAAGAAAAGGTGTAACAAACTTGAACGGCAAATTGCCTGTCAACACAAGCGGCGGATTGAAGGCAAAAGGGCATCCCATAAGCGCAACTGGAATTGCGCAAATATATGAGCTTGCGCTTCAAATGCGCGGCAAAGCTGGTGAAAGGCAAGTCAGCAACGTCAATTATGCCCTTGCCCAAAACATTGGCGGAGCAGGCAGCACGATAAGCGTCCATATCTTAAAGAAGGTGGCATAATGATAATAAGGTGGGTTTGTGAGAAGTGCAATAAAAAATGGATTTATCCTCTTGAAAAGTGTGTCTATTGTAAAGGCAGCACTACAAAGCAGAAAGGCAGCAAGATTAAAGTGATTGGCATAACAAAAGTCACTATCCCCTCTCCCATGCATCCGATTGTGCCTTACAACATACTTCTTTTGCAGGATGAAAACGGCAACAGGATGCCGCGAAAAACTATGAAGGAGTTTAAGATAGGAGACGACTTTATGGAGGAAAAAGCTAAGACAAGCAGTGCTGTTGCAGTCGTGCGGACAAAGTATGATATTAATGAATCTATAAAAGAAAGTCTTCAGCTTTTGGATAAATCTGAGTTTCTAAAAGAAGATAAGATATTGATTAAGCCAAGTGTGGTCACAGCAGCATATCCTTATCAAGCAGTAAACACAAATCCGGATTTTCTTAACGCGCTGCTCGCTGTTTTGTTGGGGTATGGATTAAAGAAAGAGAATATAATAGTAGCCGAGCAGGCATTGATTGGCTCTGACTCAATTGATGCTGCCCTAAAATCTGGCATTTTGGAGATATGCAAAAAGCAAGGAGTAGATTTCATTGACATTTCAAAAGGGCCATTTGAAGAAATTGAATCCGAAGGCTACAAATTTAGAGTGTTCAATGAAGCGCTTAATAGGAAGATCATTAATGCCCCTACAATGAAGACTAACTTCCAGCTTGGGATATCAGGTGCAGTTGAAAATTTGTCCAAGCTTGTGGATGAAAAAACTCAACGAATAATGTATTTTGACGGAATAGATAAAACTCTTCCAAAATTGATTAATGCATTACCGAGTGTGTTTACAATTGCAGATGCTACAAGCGGAATGCAGGGGCAGGGCCCATTGTCGCTTGGGGAGCCTGCTTTCCTTAACCTTATTATGGCAAGCGGGGATTCTGCTGCGCTTGATTCTGTTTTTTGTGAGATAACCATGCTTGACATTCCGCCTCATGTTGCTTCCGCAAAAAATTTAGATGTTAAAAAAATTGAAGTTGTTGGAAATGAAGTAGATGCTCTCAGATATCCGATAAAAAAACCATCCAGGGATGAAACTCCACATCCAGATATTAAGGTTATTGATGGCAAAGCCTGCCCTGCATGCCTAAACTTGATGCATAACTCAACATCAAGGCTTATAGGTTTAAGGGGAGAGCAGCTAAATATAGTAATAGGCTCTGTTTTAACAGAGGATATGTTTAAAGACAAGGAAAGGCTTGTAGCTTTGGGCGATTGCGCAATAAAAAAACTCGAAGAGCTTAAAGTGAAGCCAATGGCTCAGATAGCCGAAAATATTGATAGTGTTGAGCAACTTGTTCTGCTTAAAAAACTGCTAACTTCTAAAGGTGAAACCAGAATAACAACAATTGATAAAGTTAAATCGAAGATGACAAAGCTGCTATCAAGAGTGAGGAAGTAAAATGCCAAGCGACAAAACTGCTTTGGTCACTGGCGCTTCAAGAGGCATCGGAAAATCTATTGCAATCGAGCTTGCAAAAAATGGAGTGAATGTTATTGTTAATTACAATAAAGATGAGAAGTCCGCTATAAATGTTGTTGAGCAAATAAAATCTCTCGGAAGAAAGTGTATTGCAATAAAGGCTGATGTTTCTGATTTTGATGATGTTGCCAAAATGTTCAGCATAGTTAAGGAAAGGTTTGTGAGATTGGACATTCTTGTCAACAATGCTGGGATTACAATGGACAGGACTTTGAGAAAAATGTCGCAGGAAGAGTGGAACATGGTAATTGAGGTCAACCTGAACAGCATTTACAATGTCACAAAAAACGCACTGTCCTTGCTTGAAAAAAATTCGCGTGTCATAAACATTTCGTCCATCGTCGGGTTATACGGCAACTTTGGCCAGACAAATTACGCTGCATCCAAGGCTGGCATTATAGGATTTACAAAGTCACTTGCTAAAGAGCTTGGCAAGCATGGCATAACAGTGAACGCCATTGCTCCCGGGTTTATTGAAGGTGAGATGACAAACAAAATCCCTTTCATAAGAAAAAAAATAGTCGAATGGCTTATTCCGTTAAAAAGGACCGGGCTGCCTGAAGAAGTTGCTTATGCTGCGGCATTTCTTGCATCTGACGATGCAAGTTACATAACAGGGCAAGTTATAAGCGTGAGCGGAGGCTTGACTATTTAAAATGTATATCAAAGGAGTTGGCATGACTAAGTTTGGCCTGCAGCAGGATTCTAGCAGTCATATGATATTTGAAGCAACAATGGAGGCATTTGCTGATGCAGATATGTCTATGAATGATGTCGATGCTGTTGTTGTTTCAAGCATTGAGGTAATGAGCAATGGTGAGCGGCAGAAGCACAGCGGTTCATTCATATGTAGTTTGTTTCAAAAAAGCCTGCCTGTTCTCTCTGTGCCTGCGGGCTGCGCCGGAGGCGGAACTGCTTTATGGACGGCAAACCGATTGCACAAAACAAGCAGCTACAGGAAGGTACTTGTTATCGGATTTGATAAGATCGTAGCAAACACTAACAGGAACGTCACAGATGAAATAGCGATGGGAGGTGAGCGTATCTACGAGCAGTCTGAAGGCTTGATCTTTCCAGCGCAAAATGCGCTTGTTGCGCAGCAGTACATGCTGAAGCACGGCGCTACAACTGATGATTTTGCATTGGTTGCTTACAAGAACCACCAAAATGCTTATTTGAATCCGAAAGCCAGATTTTATAAAAAGAAGATTACGCTTGATGAAATAAGGGATTCTCCTGTTGTTGCTTCCCCACTTAGAATTTTTGACTGCAGCATATCCTGCAATGGCGCTGCTGCGCTCATACTTTCGAAAGATGAGACGGATATTGAGATTGTTGGCTCAGCCGAAGAAAATGACTACCTTAGCCCTTTTGAAAGAGATGAAATGACTTCCTTTTGGGTTACAAGAAAAACAGCCGAAATTGCATATAAGGAAGCTGGAATAACTTCAGATCAGATCGATATCGCCGAATTACATGATGCTTTTACCCCGCTGGAGCTTATTTCCTATGAAGACTTGGGGTTTTGCAGCCAAGGTAAAGGCTCTAAGATGATTAAAGAGGGTATAACAAACTTGAACGGCAAATTGCCTGTCAACACAAGCGGCGGATTGAAGGCAAAAGGGCATCCCATAAGCCCAACCGGCATAAGCCAGATTTATGAAATAGTAAAGCAGATGAGGAAAGAATGCGGAAAAAGGCAAGTGGAAAAGCCAAAATACGGGCTTGCCCTTAACATCGGCGGCGCAGGAAGCACAGCTACAGTCCATATATTAAAAAATCTGAATTGAGTGAGATTTGGGGTCTAAAATGTTGTTACAAGGTATTAAAGTCATTGACTTGTCAAATCTTCTTCCAGGGCCCTTTTGCACATTGTTTCTTGCAGACCTTGGTGCCGATGTAATAAAAGTTGAGAGTTTACATGGGGACCCGATGAGGTATTTTGAAGCCAAGCAAAAAAAAACAAGCCCCTATTTCCTTGCACTTAATAGAAATAAGAAAAGTATTGCGCTGGACCTCAAAAAAATTGAGGGAAAGAAGATATTCATGAAGCTTGCAAAAAATGCTGATGTTGTAATAGAAGGGTTCAGGCCAGGAAAAGCTGATGCGCTTGGTATTGGCTACAATAGGGTTAAAAAAATCAATCCAAAAATAATTTACTGCTCGATAACAGGTTATGGGCAGAAAGGGCCTTACAGAAACAAAGCAGGGCATGACCTGAATTACAATTCATTGAGCGGAGTGCTTGACATGATTTCCAAAAGGCCTTTTGTTTCTGGGGTCCAGATAGCTGATGTAGGGAGTGGTTTGATTGCTGCATTTTCAATAACTTCTGCCTTGATTTACAGAGGAAAAAGCAATAAAGGCTGCCGTATTGATGTGCCAATTCTTGACGGAGCACTGTCACTTATAAGTATGCATATCGCTTATAACGCTATATCCAGAAACAAGGATACAATACTGTCTGGACGCAAGCCTTGCTACAATGTTTACGAGACGAAAGACGGCAAGTTTGTAAGCCTTGGCGCAATAGAAAGTAAATTTTGGGGATCATTTTGCGATTCTGCCCAAAGAAAAGACTTAATAAAAAAACAATATGATTCTGGGATCATAAACGAAGTGCGGGATTTGTTTAAGACAAAGACTATGAGGGAGTGGCTGTACTTAAACAGCAAGCATGACTTTTGCTGCGAGCCGGTAAAAAAGGTTGAAGACATTTTGAAAGAAGATTATTTCAAAAGCAGAAAAATGCTGATGGAGCTTGATGGGGTGAAGCAGGTTGCAATGCCTGCTGTATTTTCAGCATTTAAGAAATATAAATACTCGAAATCACCAAAGCTTGGGCAGGATACAAGAAATATTCTTAAAAATTACGGGTATGGTGAAAAAGTGATTGGGCAGTTGAAGATTAAAAAGATTATTTTGTAATCAAACATGGAAGCTAAAAAAATGCCGCAGGAGTGGAGGCCTGACAAACCGACTTCAAAGGGAGCATCAGCTTACCACGAAGCGGTTTTCAAGGCAGAGTACTACATCACGATACTTGATGAGCTGATGAAGATTGTAAGCGCAAAAATAAAGGAAAATGAAATTGTGGTTGATTTCGGCGCTGGAACTGGAGTTTCTGCAATTAGGCTGCTGGAGCAGCTCAAGTTCAATGTAAATTTGTGGCTTGTTGATAATTCTGCTGCTTGGCTTGGAAAAGCGCATGAGGTTCTGAGATCAAAACCAAATGTCAAGTGCTTCCTTCTTGAAAAAAGGGAAAAGGATTACGCAACGCTTGCAGAAACTGTTGGAAAAGAAGTGGCAGATCATGTTGTTTCAGCAAATACTCTCCATCTTGTCCCTAATCTTGAGGAAACTTTCAAGGGCATTGCTGATTCTTTAAAGCCGAATGGCGCATTCATTTTCCAGAGCGGCAATATCACCAGAGATGAAAGGCCCGAAGGCGCATTGATGGTTGATGATACTGTGAAAAGGGTTCATGATTTAGCGCTTGACAATGTTAGAACAGATCCTAAATTTGCATCTTATAAGAAAGATCTTGATGCAAGGATAAGAATGAATGAGTCCCAAAGAAAGTTTGTATTTCCTGATACAAGATCAATAAATGTCTATCTTGATGCCTTGAAGAAAGCAGGCTTTGAGTGTCAGGAGCCCCACTTCAAGCTTTTCAAGGTGGAGTATGACGATTGGCTGAAATTCTTGAGGGTTAGAAGGCTGCAGGCAGGAATATTGCCGGAAATAGGGGGCAATCACCCTTCTCCGAAGGAAGAAACAGACAGGGATGAACTAATTACGCTTGCAACAAAAAGGCTCTTCAAAGAGCTTCAGAAAAGCAACCCATTAGCTGATGAAAAAGGGTTTACTCTTGAGATTACTTATGTGAGCGCAAGAAAATTGAGCAGATTTGATTATTACAAAAGAAGTTTGGGCCTGACTGGAAAGAATGCCTTGATTACTGGCGCTTCCAGAGGCATAGGCAAAGCTATAGCAATCGATCTTGCAAGGAACGGTGTCAATGTCATAATAAATTACAATAAAAATGAAAAAGAGGCTATGGAAGTCGTTAACGAGATTAAAAACACAAAATGCATAGCTCTTAAGGCAGACGTCGGCAACTTTAATGAAGTAAAATCTATGTTCGATTCAGTTAAAAAAGAATTCGGCAGTTTAGACATACTTGTAAATAATGCCGGTATCATCATGGACAAGACCTTGCAAAATATGGGTAAGGAAGAATGGAACAGTGTAATAAAGGTGAATTTAAATGGTATTTACAATGTCACAAATAATGCGCTGCCTTTGCTGAATAAGGGAGGAAGGATAATCAACATAAGTTCCATAGTGGCTTTAGATGGCAACTTT
>CAZJBR010000001.1:19759-24173 GCA_964544435.1 uncultured Methanosarcinales archaeon | reverse complement strand
TTTCACCTTTTTAGTTTAGTCGGGGTTTTTGAGTCGCTTTAGCGATTACGCAAAATGTATAGGATTTTACGAAGTCGGCAACTATCTTTCGTTTATGGTTTGTTGCCGATTTGGGAAAACTCGCAAGTTTTCCGTAAAATCCTTATTTAGCGACTCCTCTCCAAGAGGAGCTTGAGTAAAAAATGCCCCGTTTACTGCGGGACAACCAGCTTGCGAGGACGGATAAGCCGTTGCCTTTCGGCTTGCTTCAATCGGCGGCACAAAACAAGGTCGCAAGTAGCTCATGTTAGCTCCCTATTCTTTCCTGCATATTCGGCAAGGACAGAGCCTCTATCCTTGCTAAGCTCCCTACTCAAATAGGCACGAGCCGAGTGGGTTTTGTTTTCCTGTGTGGAATTGTGAGTCATTTTAATCCCTACTATCTCTTATCCATTCAGCGACATTTGCCCTTGCTTCTTGGCAGTTGTCACATTTACAATCATCATCGTGATTATGGCATTTGCAATTACAATCTTCGCAATGGTCGCAATCATCATCTAAGCATTGAGGACTTATTCCTCTAAATTGGTCTTCGCCATAGTTCCCTGTTATATTCCTGTCCAATGCTTCACTCATTTTTCTGTCCATTTTTCATTAAAGGGGCATTTTTTATTTCGCTAATATATGCTTCCGATTTCAAGAATGTTTTAATTTAGGCGAAGCCGTCTTGAAATCGGAATTATCGGCTGTCGCCTTTACTTCTTGTTCAACTAATTTAAGTATTTTAACAAAATCTTTATACCACCTGTCCTTTAACTTTGATTTTGTTTTTACATTGCCTTTTGAATTATAAAAATCATAAGCATTTGTCCATTCTCTTTTCCATAAATCCCATATATTTAGCATTTTTTAACCTCGTTTGCGATTGCCGATAATATATGTAATGTTAAGAGAAGGATTGCCCAAAGCAATCTTTCCCTTTATGGTTGCGCATCAGCGAAATCTTAACATAAATTAAACGTAAGGTGGGGCGGGTTAATAAAACTCAAAATCAAGACCACTTACACCTTTATATCTTGTTTTTCTTTTCTGCCTTGCAGATTGCATGAAACCCTCAATATATTCATCTTGAGCTTGTTTTTTTGTTATACCAAACTCTTTTCCATAATCTTTTCCTTTAATTAAAGTTCCAACAGGAACTTTAACTTTTAAATATCGTTTTTTTATTACCATTTTATCCTCCCGCCCCGCCGTGTGGCGAAGCCATTACGTTTAATGTTAAGTAAAAGCTCGTATGAGCCTAACTTGAATTATTAATATGCGAATATGAGTTTTTACGATAATTAGCCGAAGTTGGTGAGTATATATCTATAACAATCAAATATGTTTCCTGAAATATCCAAAAACATATTCCAACTATAACAACTAAAATCTTGTATTGTGTGCTTCCAATTTCAATCATTTTATTTTCACCAATTTTGGCTAATTTATAGCGTTAAGAGAAGTTCGCCTCCTCTTTAATCTTTAATGAATCGTGAGGCGAATTTGGGGAATCATCAGATTCCCTCTTAACGCCAATTAAACTCTCCGTAGGAAAATCATCCGCAGATGATTTAGTAAAATTAGTCCCCCCGTCATCGTTTAGTGGTATTAATTTCCCACCTTGTAAAGTTTCTTGTGTTGGTCTTTTAGCTCTTTCTATCATCATAGTATAATACTTTTCCTCTTTCTCAATCATAATATAATTTCTTTGTGATGATAAACAAGCCCGTAAAACAGAGCCACTTCCAGCAAAAGGGTCAAGAATCATATCTCCTATTTTAGATGATTTTGCTATGAACTGTTTTAATAATTTTGTAGGTTTCTGTGCAGGGTGTTCTCTATTATCCACCTTTATAACACCACATTTTAAAATATCTCCATCACCAGATGGGACTGGCTTTGCTTTTGGCATTTCTGCAAATATGATTATTTCGTGTTGATGTCTCCATGAATATCCATTAATGCTTGTTCCTTTGTCCCATATTAAAGGTCTTACTGATTTGCACATTGGATACAGATGATAATAAAATAAGGGATAACTTTGTCCATCACAAAATATATACATTGTGCCTTCTTCTTTTAAAATTCTATTAAATTGTTTAAAAACTTCTTTAAAGAAACCTTCCATAACTCCCAAATCTCCAAAGTTACGCCTAAATTCTCTCCTCGTTTGGTAATGTAATGCAGGTAGAAAATATGGCGGGTCTGTTATTATTAAGTCTATTGATTTATCTGGAATATCTCTCATTTCTTCTATACAATCTCCATATATTATTTGACTTTCCATAGTCTCATAATTTATCTATCGCACTTTGTTTTATACTTAATCTTTTCTGATGTTTAATAGCACATTTTTTACAACATATACTAACCGCTCCCAATTCACAGGATACAATTAATATTCCTAATATTCCTTTTCTCTTTTTACAGTAAGGGCATTTTTCCATTTTGTATCATCTCCGTTTCGTTAGGGGGACTAATTTTATTGAGTTTAATTTATATAATTTTGCGAAGTGCCGAAGGCATTTGGGTGAGTCGCAACGAACCGCAAATTATTATTTTGTGTGTGTCGCAACACCAAAAACCCCGACTTTAGTTGATTTAGCAAGGACATGGACTTGTTCCATAAACCTCACAATTTCTTAAACATCTATCATAATTTGAATAATCATTGTTTGGACAATATTCTGGATATGAATAATTACAATATTCTGACCAATATTCTGTAAAACAAACTTGGTAATCTGATATATTCATTGAAGGGTTATGGTCAATACACCACTCTAAATTATGTGGTCTAAAATACTCATATCCAGCATACACTATCAATGAACTTAAAATCAAAAATTGGATTCCAAAAAAGATTATTCCAAAATAACTTAATTTCATTTTTTTCACCTTTTTAGTTTAGTCGGGGTTTTTGAGTCGCTTTAGCGATTACGCAAAAGTACCCGTATTGTTCATGTTAATGTGTTATACTGACTTCTCCACACATCTTTATTGCTCGCTGCAAGTTCAGTTTTCTGCATTGAGTGTAGATCTGGGTTGTCTGCCTTACTGAATGCCCGAGCATCTTGCTGACTTCATCATAATCAAGCCTGACAACATCAACAGCCCAAATTGTGAAAGCATGGCGCAAAGCATGGCAGCCAAACCACCTGCTCCTGTGCCATCCTAATCTGTTGAAAGCATTGACAAGAATCTGCTCCGGTGTTCTTGGATTGTAATGCTTTGAGTTCTGGCCTGCAAAGATATAAGGATTGTCTGCCGGAAGCAAACTGACATAAGCGTTAAGCTGCTCCAATATTTGAGGCGGGATTATTGTGTACCTGTCCTTATTGCCCTTGCCTGACTTGACAAAGAGCCTGCCATCCGGCTGTATATGGTGCTTCATGACCCTTATAACTTCCCATCTTCTTAATCCAGAATAGCGCATGAGCAATAAGCATAGCCTGTGTTTGATGTTTGGAGTGACCGAAAGGATTTGGCTGAACTCATTGTCCTCACATATTTTCGGTATTGGCTTGCTTTCCTTTGCTTTGAAGATTATAGGCTCAAATCCCCTGAATTCCCTGCAATAGAATTTTAAAATCTTGCCTGCGAGGTTTCTGCTTCGTGCCGAGTAGTTCCTTTTCAGCATCAGGAAATCAAGATATTCATTGACTAACTCATTGGTTATTATCCTTCCATTTGCAAATGTTCTGAATCCTTTTATTGCAGAGGAATAAGTCTTTATAGTGCTTTGTGCCATTCCCAATGCTTTAAGATTGTCTTTTATTTGCTGCATTTTAATTCCCTCTAAGAGCCATCCCTGAACTTTGCAATCTCTTGATGTTCCATAATGGCGTCAACTATTTTGCTTTCATTTAATTCAACAATCATCTTAGTTATCTGAATTTCAGAAACAACTTGCCCCATTGAATTAAATGCGAACATCATACCTAACAAAAAGAAAATAAATGCCGTCCCTAGAATTGAAATGCACCATAGAGTTCTTTCAATCTTGATATTCATCAGTAATTCACCTCATCAATCCCAAGATAATCAAAAAGGGAAAACTTAAGAGGCACAGAAAAGATTGAGATTGTTTTCTTGGGGGTGGTGCTAAAACAAGCCTCTTTGGTTTTCTCCCTAAATGCTGCATAGAAGAGATTGATTATTTCCTCGCTTGAGTTGTTGGGGAAGGTGGGGTTAACGCCCAGAGGGGCATCTTTCAGCCCCGTCTGTCCAGTCCTCATCTTATTTAGGGATGATTCCGTTCTGGGCATATCTGGATTCATCTGTCATCCTCATCATTGTCCCAATCTTCATCATAGATGGGCTTTGCTCTGTGAAAGGCATATGGTTGCGTGTCAATCATCAAGAACTACCCCCAACGCTTTCTTTTGGCGAA
>CAZJBR010000001.1:0-19659 GCA_964544435.1 uncultured Methanosarcinales archaeon | reverse complement strand
TTTAAGCTCATAGCATATTATTTCAGCATCTTTGCCCCAGGAATAATCTCCGTCAATCTTTTCGTTTGTTACAGAAAACAATCCAAGCTCTTTGCCTTTGTGCAGATGATAATAGATGTTTCTAAGAGTACATTTTGGAAATTGCTTAAGATATTCTTTGTAAATTTTATAGCCATGTGCCTTGCCTATTTTGGAAAGCAGCTTGATAATATTGTCCCTTATGTCTGACTTTATAGGCCTGCCTGTTTTCATAGAAGGCCCCCTTTGGTGACAGAACTAGGATAATTTGAATTGGATATCGGCTTTAAACTGGCTTGCTTTTCCACAATCTCACCTTTTTTAGTAAGCTTTAAATAAAAGGAGGCAAACAAAGACTAAGGGCCTGTGGTCTAGCGGTTCTTAGCTGACCGCCAGCCCGAAATAAGCCTTATTTGACTTCTTTTCTTACAAGGTTTAATTTATTTCCATATATATAAATATTTCTATACTGAAACATATTAATCACATTTTTATGCCCAAAGGTTTATAAAAAAAGTTTCACTACTATAAAGTTTAGTATATTGGCTTTATATTGTATATGCTTTTTCTTTACATATATAACTAGATGGGGGATGATTTATTATGTTGCCTTTGAAAAGGGATTTGGATGGCAGGATTGTAGCTATCAAGAACATTGACAGGGAAACTGTCTGCAGGCCCGAAGAATTGATTTTCTTTCTAAGGCATTGCTTTAGCCCAAGGGAAAGAAAATTTAAAATTATCTTCCTTGTGCAGCTTGGATGCGAATGCAGGGTTGCTGAGGCTTGCGCTGTCAATCTGAGGGATTTCCTGAAGGGGAGTAATTACCGCAAGCTTAAGATGCTGATACAGAAGAAAGTCAAGAACATAAGGCAAAAGGATGGCTCCTTAAAAACAACTGGCTGCAATACGATAGTCACAAAGATCATGCCTGAATCCATTGCTTGCTTTGTGAGGGCTTGGATTGTGGATAACCGGCAATGGATTCTTGAGAGTGACGGCTATATCTTTCCCCCAAACCATATGGAGAAGAAAATGCCATATACAAATCCCAATAGCGTTGGGGTATGGTTCAGCAGCAAGAGAAAGCAGCTCGACAGATTGTTCCCTGGCTTTGGATTCAGGAAAGTCATAGGATATAGGAACTATATACTGCCGAACAAGCTGAAAGGCTTAACTCCATTCTATCTTTGGGCTACGCACATGTTCAAGAGGTTTGCAGGGACTTATGGGTATATATTCACGAAGGACATGAAGTTCATGCAGGAGTTGCTTTGCCATGAGAAGATTGAAACAACAAGCCGGCATTATGTTGAGGGCGTTGCTGTTGCAAGGGGCAATGACATTGAGAAAATGAAGAACAAGCTGTTTGACTACAAGTTTTATGAAAGCATCAAGGGAGAGAATGAGGACATTCCTGCGGTATGGGATGAGATAAAGAGTTAACGATTGTTAACCTTTAATCATCCTATATGTAAAAAATAACGCATAGCTGGAAAATATGAGTATAGCAACCCATCTTGGCACAAGGTTTAATGCTGTAAACAGGACTGCAATTACTGATGTTATAAAGCCAGCTCCCAAAATTGCATCATTAGTTCCCTTATCCCTGAAAGCAATAAATAAAATAATAAATGATACAAGAAGGATTCCTGTCATAAAAGTCTGGCCCGTCAAGTTATTAACTTCCTTTACGAAATCAAATATATTGTCAGTCAGGCTTGTATTTGTCAGGTCATAGACCGACTTTGTTGCATTTACCATTTTCAAGTCTCAGGCTTAACTTTCATCATCACTATAAATATTATCATAATAAGAGTAACTGTAATGATTGCCTTGATTATTTTTGGCACGATTGGGTGTATTTTACCTTGTGAATCCTCTTGTACCTGGTCAACAAGCCTTCCGGTTGTCCCAATGCTGTCTTTCATAAGCTTTGCTCCCTGCAAAACAGAGTCAATGGCGCCAACCGCAGCAGATACTATGGAAAATTCAGCATCATCAAGCCTTGTCTTTATCTTGTCAATAGTCCCATTTTTTTGAGTTTCTAACTCCGTATAGTTTGCCGATACATTAGCCAATCGCAAATAAGTATCAGCATCAGAAGAGCCATAATCTGCGCCAATGCTTCCAGCTGCAAAGAGCAATACAAATAACACGCCTGAGAATATTATGACGCCAATGACCAATTCTGTGTATTTCATGACCTCACTCTCCAGACAACCAATAACCCCATAATCACAATCAAAATATATATGGTTGTGCTAACATAAGAAATCCCCATGAATATCATGCCAATCAACCCAGCCAAAAACAATATTACAGAGACAGCAATGCTGAATATCCCCAAGCCAGCCACAGAGCCTGCAAAAATTATTGTGTAAAACAATCCAGAGCTTCCAAACAGCGCTTTTGCCTCTGCCTGAATTTTTGTTGCAAGCTCCAAAATCGCAACAGGAATTTTAGAGCCATCTATGTAGCCAACTGCATACACCCTTGAGCTTGAATTTGTTGAATTATACTGACACAATAAAGTTGCGGATGATGAGCTTGAAGCGGTGGAGCATACAACCGAATCCCCGACCAATACCTCAAGAGTACCTGTCCTTGTCAGTCCGTCAGGGTCGGAAAAGAAAAATGAAAATGTCTGTGTCAGATTATTGAAATTAATATAGCTGATTATCCTATTTGTCTTGTCTATTTTCGCAAAAGGGTCTGATAATGTATTGATTTTTAATGTTATTGTTGTTGTGAATATTTTTGAGCCTAAATTTACTGTTGAAAAATCCTTGTATGTTGCCAATAATTCATAATAGGCATCATCAAAATCAACATCAAGAATGCTCTTGCCTTCTGCATTTGTCTTTCCCATTGCTATAGTTATGTATCCGCTTTCAGCAACGTAATATCTTTTTAACTTGATTGTCGCATCTTTTAAGAAATTTCCAGATTCATCCTTAATCTGGAATGTAACATCAGTTGAATTTCCTAGAGAGAGCAAGTATAGGTCAATGACATTATTGCTTCTGTTTACGAGGGTGAAGAAAAAATCCCTTTTCTTGTACTTATCCGTAACATAAGAAATCCTATAATCAGCAGGGGTCAGCAAGTCTATGAAAAAAGAGCCGTTTTGCGTTGAGAAATTTGCCGAATAAACATCAGACACGAACTCAAACCTTACGGGGCTTTCATTGAATCTCATTGACTTGCCAACTAATTCATCATAGAAAGTAATATTGACTGAATTGGTTGTATAGACTTGAAAAGTGTGATTCCACAGGCTGTCTGTGTCATTTAATTTCAGACTGACAAACTGGTCTGCATAATCATTTGACTGGAATTTTATGCCGTAAGTCCCATTGATGAGGTAATAAATAATGGTTCCCGTATCTGTGCTTTGGTTGTTTGAATAATTTTGGTAAGGGGAATCTGTCTTGTTTAGCCTTGATGAAAATGAAGCTATGGAATCGCCTGTTGTTACCGTAGTTGCATTCAATATAAGCTTGATGCGCCCCAATTCAAAAGAGAAATTTTTTATTTGTAAGACAGAAATATTGATGGCAAATGACCTATTGATGTATGGAGTGCTGTTTATGGTTAGATTATATGTTCCTGCCCTTACCATTAATGTCGCATAGCCAGTTGAATTTGAAAGATTGACAAGGGAGCTTCCATTAACCCTTGCTCCTATATTCAGGAGCTGTGCATTGCTTATAACTTCGGTTGCGTTCACATATATCAATGACTGGAATATAGAGCCTTGAAAGCTTCCGCTGTCTGTTATATTTATCTTTGTGAATGTTCTGTTGAAATATCCCCCGCTTTCATTGCTTCCAAATGTAAAATTATAGTATGAGGAATTAAACCTTAGCATGTCATTGCCGCTTCCGAGGGTGTTATTTAACAGAAGTATAGTTCCATTTCTTGTGCTTAAATTAACCTCCCAGCTTGAATTGAAAAGCCTGACTGATATGTTGTTTATTGCAGCTGCATCAAATTCGTCTTTTGCGGTTAAGGTGAATAAAGCAAGTCCAGGGTCTGATGGGGGTGGTGCTGCTGGATTTGGATCTCTATTCGGCACTCCTGTGCTGCATGGAAACACTCTTATTGAATAAATCCTGAATTCATCATCTTTGGATTGTGCTTGCATTGTGAGATTAAAATTTGTTGCTGTCCCAAAAGTATATGAGGCGTTATTTGTGTCGCTTCCGTTCCACCACCACCCAAAAGTGTTTGCGGAAGTTATGCCAAAAGTCACATTAAAAACAACATCATCCTGAACTGATTGTATTACTTGCTCAAAACTGGCATCATTTGCCCTTGCATTCAGGTATTCATCAGGACCAGCTCCTGCCCCTAAACCTATGCTTATATCCTCTCCAAATAGGTCAACTCTTGTTGTAGTGCCGTTTGCAGGAAGGCTGTCATGAAAAGCAATAGGAAAAGGGTTAGAATTATCCCCATGCCTCTTGCTTGAGAAATTCACGCTAACACAATCATCGGTTGTAAAAATAGGAGCAAGCTTTCCTGTAAAAATCGCTTCGGTAAATCTTTGATTCACTGCATCATCTTTCGTGCTGCTGATGTTCAAAAATCCATTTTGCACATTGTATGGTGTGTTTCCGTGAAGCTGAAACAAGGAAAAATTAAGCTCAGTATGCTCTGCATAATTGACATAGAATTTATAATCTGATGAATTTCTTGAAGCATTGTAATTCCACCCAACGCAAGGGATGCCGCCGTCACATTTTGGGATGGCATTAACAATATTCAAGCTGAGCAAAAATAATGCAAAAATCAGGATTAATGGTTTAAGTTTCATTGCAATCTCTTATTTGCCAATGGATTTTTCTTGTAGCCTAACCTATCTTGTTCCTTTGCTTTAGATAAGCATTGCTTACATTTGTATTCTTGAGGGTATAATGGCATTACCCTTACATGAGTATGCTTCCCACAAACACAACATATTACCTTATAGCTTGTTTTCCTGCTTGTCCTTGTCAATGCAAGGTAAGCACGATAAATTCGGTGTATTGCCTCAATATTGAAGTCTGCCTTGCAGTTAGGGCATTGCAGCCTTATCTCCGGCATTACTTCTATCTGCAACTTTCCATTTTTCAATATTTTATCCTGTGGCATTTTATTTCATGCACTCTGACCTTTTTTGGCATATAATGCAGTAGCGAGCAATAGCACATATACTGTCATCACAATGACAAAATTATCAAAAATGAATTTAGTAAATACAAATTGCGATGCATAAGATGAAATCTGCTGATTAATGGTTATTTCCCTGTAAATATTTGCAAATAAAGCCCCAACCCATATAATAAACGCAAGTATGGGGACAGAAATCCAAAACAGAGCGGGATGCGATGATATGAACCAAGCCCCCGCAATAGTCGCAAAACCAAGCCCTATAACAATAAAAAGAAATGCCTTGTCAAACAAATTAAGATATTTAGTTGTTAGGGAGGAGGATATAGCCTTGCCCTCTGAAGTTATAAACTCGGATTCCTGAAACTTATCGTTTACCTTCGATAGAATTACATACATGAAAATAAAGATTATTGCTATTGCAAAAAAGGCAACAATCAAAAAAAATCCATCCGGCAAACCCGCTTTTTTATTTTTTAACATTTTTTTTCCTTAAGCTGATTATGATACCGACAATGCAACCGATAATCCCAAAACCAAGCCCTATCAAATTAATCACAGCAGCAAGGGGAGGGGCATAGGTTGTCATTTTAAAACAGCCTTATGTCAAATTTCTTGTCCTTGAATATTATTTTGCCTTCAAAATTTGAAGCCAGCAACCTCATTGTCTGGCTCTTGTTCTTTGGCAATTGCAATTCATTGGCAATCTGAGCAGAAAGGTTATCTATAAATCTGTCAAATTCCGCAGGCACTCTCATTCGCTTGCTATTTTGCATTTTCTTTTACGCTCCTCATTGTTGAAATGAATAAAAAAACAAGGAAATAGATTGTCATAAACCAGTTGATATACACCATTCCCAGATACATGGCAGACAAGGTGTCTTTCATCGCTATGGTTCCGCTATTGAAGCCAACAAAATCTATTGCCAGGCTCATGGGGAAGAGAAGAAGCCAGAAATTGAAAATTAAAAAAAAGGATTTCAGGAAGCCATGCACCTCAAACATCTCCTGCTTGATTATGCTTATTAAATATCCATAGTACCCAATAACAAAAATTACAGGAAGTATGACTGCAACTTCAAAGTTTGCCATGTTTTATGATTTAAGGTGGGTAAAACATTCAAATTAACCATTTTTTAGGGTTTTAAAGCCTGAAAGTTGGGCTTATCCCATCATGCTCTTTTGTTTTTTTAATTGGCTGTTGCGGGGTGCTTGGCTTGAATGTATTGTCAATTGCATCCGATAATGATTGAAGCGTGCCTCTCCAATTCCGTTTTATTCCTTGATTTTCATGTTTTTGGGCTTCTAATTTTTCCATATATCGCTTCGATTCCAGCTTGGCTTTTTCTTTGCCCTCAATTTCCGCTAATTTTATTCTTTCTTGTTCATAAGCTTTCTTTCTGATATGGTCTGCCAATTCCGTCTTTTCAGGCTTGATATTTAAAAAAGCCCTTAATTTTTCCAGCCATGCCATTTCAATAAAATCTGTAGGGTTCTTCCTTTTGTTTCTTTTTGCCCCTGCCCATAGGCATTGGCTCAAATCCCAATGCAGATGAAGCCCCTGAACTCCCCCCAAAAACTTCAGTAGCTTCCCGGTAACGCTGCCCGAATGTCTTTGGCTTTGCCTTTGCAGCTGCCTTGCCTTCCGCTTTTGCCTGCCTTATCTTCTCCTTGACAAATGCCTTCTGCCTGTAGATATCCAAAGTATCTGATGTCTGGCCTGTTGCCTTTTTTACTTCAAATTTTTTCTTCTTAGGGAATTGCCCCGATATTATCTCACCCAAATCCTTCAATCCTACCATCAGTAATGCGCCTCCTTCTTCATTTCTTTTTCCATGTCCTCAATTATATATGACTTGTCAGTCACTTTGAGGTCATCCCTTATCTTCTTTTTTTCATGCACCAATTCCATCAGTCCCATTTTTATTCAGCCTCCTTCATAGATTAAATAATATCTTCCTGTTGATTTTCTGATTGATACCCTTTTATAATTGAGTGATAATTTTTTCAAATACTTCATTATTACCTTCTTGCTTTTTGAACTTAATAGCTGGCTCATCCTGGCCCTAATTTCTGCTCCACTACCTTTCCACCCAAATCCTTGAATATCTCCCATCCCTTGTTGACCGCATCAATAATCTGCCCTGACTTGTAAAAGGCATAAATCAACGTAATGAAAGCGCCTACAACAATAATTATCATCAGGCCATACATTGCTGCAATCTCAATCGGCTTCCTGTTCTTGTACTTGTCAGCTGCATTAATGAGATTGTTCAAAGATGCCTGCTCTGCCTCAAAATCCCTTGTTATCTCCAATCCTGAGCCTTCTATGGAATATACAATATTTTCAGGATTGCCAATTGATTTTATTTCAATCCCATTCTCCTGCGCCCATTGCATGAATTTATCATCCTGCTGCAATTGTATATCTGAAGAAACAATATACTTTCTGCCAAGAACTACATTAGAGATAGGATAATATATGCCTTCCTTTATTATATAATCATACAATATTGAATTTCCAAAGCTCGACTGATATGGGAATATGCAATCAGATGGAGGCTCGTTTAATTTCTTGCTGCCAAAGCCAAAAAATCCAAAAGTCTGTATCTGCGGATGCCCAAGCTTCTTGTCAAATATCTTTTTTGCCCTTTTCAATGAAATGCTAACCCTTCCGCCTTTGGTAAATTTTCTTTCAAGCAGCCTTACATTATAGCTTGTATACCACCAAATTAATAACAAGAAGCCAACTATCCCAAGCAGCTTTAAGATGCCCCACAATAAGCCTAGCATCTGCACTAATGCAGGGCCTATTTTTGCTGTCAATTCCCCAAGCTCGAATGTTGCCATTTTTAAAACCCGAATATCTTAAATTCCTTTTTTGACTCTGTTGCTGACTTTTGGCCTTCTCCCAAATGCTCTATTGAGTGCTGCGACTTAGTCAATGCATCAAGGGTGTTTTTCTTGTAAGCCCTGTTAACAGCAAAATAAATTGAATTTTCTATTATTGCGTAGGTTACTTCAACAGTCTTTGCATCAAACCTGTTTTTTAACGGGTGCAGCAGCCTTGTAAGCCTTACATTGACATCCCACATTATTGCATTGATTTGCTCAATGCTTTCAATGTATGAAAGGAATACATTTGAGTTAAGGAAAGTCTGCAAGTATCCTATGGATAACCTTACGAAATTCGGATCAAGTATAGCCCCCTGCTCAATCAGAAGCACTTTGTCATTCTGTATAATCTGCTTGGTAAGGGGCTTGTAAGTTTCTTCCTCAGAATCATACTCATAACCCATCAGCAGCTTTTCAATATGCTGAAGAAGATCTGAAGCATCCAAATGCTTAGTGAATACGCTATCAGAATCTTTTTTGTGAGCATTCTGCAGGAAGCCAATATCCTGCTTATGCTTTTCCAGATTCAATTGTTCCTTTGCAAATTCTTCCTCGTTCATAAGTCCCTCAGCGCATCCTGCTTTCTTTTCCTTATCTTGTTCTTATAATGATAATATATGGCAAAAAAAATAATTATGCCAATTCCGAGCGAAAAGATTGCTTTCGCAAAAGACAAATATACCCAAGCATGGGCTAAATTCTTATCAATGTCTATCATTTTACACCTTCCTTATCTGGAATGGGCTTATAAATTCCTCTCCTTTCAGTTGTTTTTTTGTCAGCTTAGTGCCTGCTGCTAATTTGCCAAGACCCACAACGCTTAATGAAGGAGTCCCAAAAAATTCCCTTTTCCCTTTGCGCGTTTCCTTTTTTGATAACTTCCTTTGCCTGAACTCTGATTTTGGGAAATAGAAAGTTGGTGGTGTTTTTGGCGGCTCAATAGGTGGTTCTTTCTTCGGCGGTTTTTGTGGTGGACTTCTAGGTGGAATTTTGGGCGGGATGAATGGGGGAAAATCTAAGATATTTTCTTGGATTAATGGTACACCTATGATTGGAATTGCCATTACATCTTGCTTCTGTCTTGGCTTTAATTTTGGCATTTGAATTAAATCTTGCTTTGGCTTTTGCAAAGGAATTAAACCCACTAATTGCTCCTGCTTTTGTTTCTGTCTTGGTTTTAGTGCTGTTCCAAAAATTAATCCTTGTGATTGTTTTTGGTCTAATATTTGTGATGCTCTCTGCGCTTGCTTTGGGCGCTGCCTTTGCTCCTGCTCCAGAGTTAATCCAAGAATACTTTTTTGCAATGGCTTTTGCTTTTGCCTTGAAGCTAATTTTGACAGCGTGGGAAAGAGATTTGATGTAAGCTTGCTCCCCATAATTTGCTCCGTCATAAGCTTTTGTTTTGATATTTGCTGTTGTTTTACTTCTGCTTTTTGGGGCTCTAATTCCTGCAACAATACCTGTCCCTTGCCTAAGTCAAACTCCTTTTCGCTTGACTTGAACTGTTTTGCTTTTGGCTTTTCTTTTGCAGCCTCTAATGGTTTTGATTCAATCAATTTTTCAACCTTTAACAATTGGCTTCCTTTCTTTACAAACAAAGCTTTCCTGCCATCAATCTCTAATTCAAGAAAATATGTTCTTGGCTGATAGGTAAGCTTAGGCTCAAATCCTATCTGCCTTAAATCAAACAATGGCTCGTCAAATGCGAAACCCCTTGTTACTTTTCCTTTTTCAACCCTAATGAATCTTCCAGCTTCTTCCGCTTCAAAGAATGGCTGCTGCCTTGATTCCAGCAATAATTTTTTCTCAAATGGAATTTCCCTCTGCTTCGGGACAATCTCAACATCTGGCTTGCTTTCAACAAATATATCCCTGATTGGCTTTTGCTCTTTTTGGATTGCCCTTAGGTCATAAAACTCTATTTCAGCCTTTGGGCTTTTTGCTGCAAATTGCTCTTTTGACAATATTGTTTCTGCAAAGGGTTTTGGGATTTTGCCCCTTGCGCCAATCTCCCCTGTTCCTGTTGTGATTCCTATATCAAACTCCATGCTCGGCTTTTCAATCACAGAGCTTTTGTATGCTTTAACTCCCAATCTTGCCCCTTTGATTCCTGTGCCAAGCACAGCCAAGCCGCCTGTTGCCTCTATCGCTGTCCTTAATTTTTCTCCTGCAGGCGCTTGGTATGTTTCAATGCCAATAAAGCCGCCGCCAAGAACTCCTATTGTGCCAACGCTTTCAATCCCCTTTAACTGCAAGCCTGCTTTTGGAAGGATTGTTGAAGCTCCCTTGAAAAATAGGCTTGTGCCTTTGAAAAGCACATAGCTTTCAATTGGATTCTGCACAATATCCTTTGCTGCTGTTGCTCCAAACCTCAAAAAACCTGCCCCCAAGCCAACTCCTGTTGCCGCAATCTGCTTAGGAAACTTTATAAATGGCTCTGCCTTTTTGCTGATTTCGGTGGGAATTTGAACCCTGAAACTATCAGAACCTTCATAGAAGCGACTGGCGGCATCCTGCTGCTTGTCTGGACTTACAATTTCTTTAGAAACCTTGTCAGAAAGAGGCAGGGCAAGCCCCTTGTCAGATGGTACGAGCTGTGATTGTTTTGCGGCAAAGCCTGGCAATAAGCTTTCTGAATAAGCAATATCCCCGGCTTTCTTCAATCCTTTGATTGCTGACTTAAAGATTGGCTCTGTGGCTGGCTTTAAAACTTCTTCTTTAAAAAATAAATAAGGGGCAACTGATGTCCCAACAACTACTTTTGCGCCAAGCTTAGCGCCTTCCTTAACCTGCTCTTTTATTGGAGTTGTGCCGAAAGCAACTGATTTTAATGTTGGCTCTTTTGGCGGCTCCTTAATTCTTGTTCTTTCTCTTTCTGCAGCTTCCTGTTTTAGGAATATCTCCCTTGCAGGGCTTATTTCAGAAAAGCCTTGCCTTATGAACTGCTCTTGTGGGGCTTTGAATGTAATGCCTTGCGCTTCTAAGCTTTGTATTCTTTCAGCTTCTCGCTGCCTTGTTCCAAAATCTCCACTTGCTTGTGAAAGAATTTGCTGTGATAAAGTTTCCCTTATGCCTGCAATCTGAGGTCTTTCTTTAATTGCTTTTTCTACATTAGCTAATCTCTGCTTTGCTTCCTCTTGTCTTTTGAATTGCGTGCTTTCGCCAAAAGGAACATTCTGTCCTGTTGCAATATCCTCAACTACCTGAGAACTCGGTATTGGCCTGCTGCCTCTGTCCGGAGTGGAAGCTGGCGCAGTCACTTTTTCAGCATAGTATTCCTCATCAGTTGAAGCTCCAACATCAAGAATATCAACCCTGTCAAATCCACCCTGCCTTAAATCCCTTTGGAATTGCTCAGCTTCCCCCCTGCTTGTGAATACTGTCCTGCCTTCCCTTTGCTGAACTCTGGCTGGCTCTCCCCTAACATTTGCTGATACAACAAAACCCATTATCTTGCCTCATCATCCTCAAAATATTCATCCTCATCAAAAAAAGGCTTGATATTATTTTCATAGTAATCAATGTCCTTTTTTTCTTCAAAAGGATTATTTGAGCGCCTCACTTTCCTTTGCATTCTACCTCTTTCTTTGTCTGAAAAACTCATAAATAGGGTAAACAATCACTCCAAAAACGGCAATCCCAACTAAAGCTGCCGGAATTTTTATCAATAATTCCCAAGTCATGTTATGCGTTGCTTGGCATAACAACTATATATATACTTCTTTTTTCGGAATATATAAACTATAAATAAATTCACAAAAGAATAATCCAATCAGAATTATAAAGTTTAGTTTTATTCCTGCTTTCCCTTAAAATACCGTAAGACAATTCCTAATATCAAAGCGCCAACCAAAGCCATTGCTGTGATTGGCAGGAAGCTTGCAAAAGTGTTTTGGGCCGCAAGTCCAAGGTTAGTTGTATTCCTGGCAGACGAGCCAAACTTATATGAGTAAGAAGCATTTAACGTATTTGTTGTAAGTTGTCCTTGCCCTGTCCCTTTTGAATCTGCTGTATTCGGAGTAGCATTAATTATTGTTACAGAAGATTCACTTACAGTATAGTTTGCATTTGCCCCAGCGCCTGCATTAAGCAAGCTTCCATTGTTGTATAGCTTGAAGCTGCCTGTATCAATTCTGCCTTCCCTTAAAGAAATCGCTGTATTGTTCCCGCCCCAAGTCAATGTCTCATTGCCTGTAGAGAGAGCCGCAACTTCATCCGGAATGATGCTTGTCTTGTCCCTTATGCTCTGCACAAGCAAAGTTATGACAACAACTATTATGACTGCAACTCCAAAAGCTATTGCATAGTTTCCTATACTGGATATGTCTTCTTCTGGCATAGTTGCACCTTTAAAAAAGAGTAAAAAATAAGCCTACTCTTTATGGGCCTTGCTGCCTTTGTAAGAAAAACCTTATCACAATTCCTATTACAATCGCTCCTACGGCGGCCAACGCAATCAGCGGCAGGAAGCTTGACAAGGTGTTCAGCGCTCCAAGTCCGAAGTCAGTTGCGTTCCTTGCAACTGTATCAGCCGTTGTCTGCGTATCCCTTAGCTTCTGCACTATTACTGCGGTGACTACCAAAACAATGACTGCAACTCCAAAAGCTATTGCAATATTGCCCAAGTCGCCAATCGTAAAGCCTTTCTTGCTTTTCATTAATTTATTCATAACCCAAAAAAACAAGAATTAAAGTTTATGAATAGTTGTCGACAGACTGACTACCTTAAAATAGAAGTATATATATAATTGTTAACCTTAATCGTCAAATTATGGAAGAGCAGCAAGTAAGATTTAACGCGGGCCTTGACATCTCATTGACAATTTCAACTATCCTAAAGCGCTGTGAATATTTTGCAAGGGAACAGGATTTTGCCTCATGGTTCAATGAGCTGAGGATACTTGAAAGAAGATTGTACAGCAAAATAATCAGGTCAAAAAAATCGAAAGAACTGCTTGAGGAAATAAAGAAAGCATCTGAAGATAGAAATAACATTCTTGGGCTATATCAAAAAAAAGTAAACAGGGGCAGAAATATTCCTCTTGCAATAGTTCATCAGCTGTATTCTTATCTTGCAGGCTATGAAATTGTATTAAGAAAATATGTTGATGTTTTTGGCTATGGCGCTCCTGATATTGAAAGCCAGGAGAAAGCAATACTGCAAAAATGAAAGGGCAAATAATCCAGATTAGCAGAATCATTGATGACAATGAATTGGTTAGGGGTTATACTCTTGTGATCGAAACCAATGAACTGCCTGGCTTAAAGCTTGGGGATTGCGAGGTTATGCAAAATGGCTAGAGTATGCCAGCAATGGTTTCCCAAGGGAACCTATAAAGGACAAGAGGATGATGGCTTTTTTATGGATGATAAGCTAAAAAGGCAATTAGACATTCTCCTTAAAAATCTGCCTCACGATTGGGATTTCACAATATTGATTTCCGGCTCCGGTGAAGTAAGGGTTGGCAAAAGCGTTATAGCTATGCAGATAGCCGTATATTGCGCTTATGAGATGACATACACTTATGCAAAGTATAGAAGCAAAGAAATCAAATGGGACTTAAAAACTAATTTTTGCTTTGACGGATTAAATCTGATTAAGACAGGACATTTTCTCGGAGCAAACCACCCTTACAGCCCATTGATTTACGATGAGGCGGGGGCTGATATTGATGCAAAAAAGATAATGAACAGGAGCACACAGCAGATAATGGATTACATGAGGGAATGCGGGCAATACAATCTTATCAATATACTCGTAATCCCTGACTTCTTTGATTTCCCGAAGGGGATAGCAATCACAAGAAGCATTTGCCTCATTGATGTGACTTATTTTGCGAATCAGGATGACTTGTTCATGAGGGGGTATTTTAATTTTTATTCAAGGCGGCAGAAAAAGGAATTATACCTCAAAGGCAAAAGGATGCTTGATTATATGGCTGCAAAAAGGAATTTTGACGGCAGGTTCATCAATTTTTTCCCCATTGATGAAGGTGAATACAGGCAAATGAAAATGGATGCCTTGAAGCGGAGGGATTCTCAGTATAGGGATAAAACACTGCTCCAGCGTAATGCGGCCTTTTATATTCTCAATCAAGAGTTAAATATGACGCATGAGGAAATTGGAAGGCGCATTGAGCAAATCACAGCCGTATATACCCCCCGAACTACAATAACTGATGCAATTAATGGCGTTATACTGGCCAAAAAGGGGGACGTGTAGGTTTTGACGCCTTGACGGGACGAGAAATATTTTATGAATACTAGCAAATGGAACAAACTGAAGATGAACTTGACGAGCTGAGGAAAAGCATCAGCATTATCAAGGATAAAATGCAGCAATATGAGCGCCCAATATTATATATTGGAATATCTATATTTATTTTGCTTATATTTGCTGCAGGCTTTGGGCTTGGCGCAGAAAAGATATGCAGCCAGGTTAATGGCTTCCTTGATAACAAGGCATATTGCCATGTGAATTACTATAAGGAAGAAGCTCAGCAATCCAAATTTAATGATTTTGATTTCGAGCAATTGGAAGGCCTGCAATGAATCTAGCGATAAACTTCAATAATTATAAGTTTGAAATCATTATAGTGATGCTTCTGATCGGCATTGGATTTGGAATTTATCAAAGATACAAAAGGCTGGTTTTTCATGCGGAATAAATTGCTAAAGATTGGGTTGATTGCCGGGCTTGTTTATCTTGCAATATCCCCTTATAGATTTTGGTTTTTTGCGCTTATGGCCCTTTTTGCAGCTTATACATTGTACAGGTATATCCTTTTCAGGGCAGAGCAGGAGGCTGGCAAATAATGGGATTTATAGATCAGCTTAAGTTGATGTGGAGACTCAATCCACAAAGAGTAAACAAATTGTTTTTATTTATTTTAGAGCATACAGAAAAAAGATGCAGCTATTGCGGGAACATTTATGGCCAGGGGCTTGATATTCCAATCATGGATATAGTCAAGCACATGGCCGATGCCCATCCTGAAAAAACAGACATCGATGAGGTCAGGAAATATTTAAAGTCACTTTCTCAGTAACCAAAGCAATGCTAAGATATTGTTCGCAATTCCAGCACCAATATTTACCTAATAAATTACAAAAAGTAAGCTTCTTATCACAATTAGGGCATCTGCGCAAAGTTCTCATTTTTTTTCATTATCCTCAATAAATTCATCATAAAGATTTACTTCTGCATTCTCTATCAGTAATTTCAGATACCCATATAACTCATAGGGCTGCGCATCTCTTGAAACTTTATGCTTTAATCTCTTGCCTTGCTTATAGACAATAAGCAATGGGATTTTTTCCAATTCGGGCTTTTTGATTCTCATCTTGCGAGCAACCCCATCAAATAGGAAAAGTCATTAAGGAAATTTGACAATGTAAACACCATAAAAAAGATGCTTATTGACGTTAGAAAATCTTTATTTTTAGCAAGCCACTTACTTCTCAGATAATAATAGTATGCAAAAAGCACAGATGGTGCAAAAAAGAATGAATAAACATATTTCAGCTTGTCAAAATTAAAGATTTTGACAGCGACAGGGTTCTGCTCTATTACCCTCAACATTACCTCCGCTTGCTTTTGCTCTTGAGCATAAGTTTGATATTTGATAGCTATAAATTGCATTGCTGAATGCGTTGCAAATAATAAAAGCATTGCAAATCCCATTATGTAGTCTGCTTTGATTATTTCAACCACCTGAAATAGAAGGGAACTACATTAAGCTCTCTTATCAACAGTATAACTTGGGAATAGCTGAAAAAAGCAATAGTAAAATAAGCCAATGCTATCAATAATGAAGATACTCTGCCATCAGCAAAGTTTATTCCGGCCGCTACAAAGGAGAAAGTCATCAATCCTTCATATACCATAAATTCAATTTCTTTTCGCATTTTATTCCACCAAGGGCTTGCTGTCAATCTCCTGGCGCATGTCCTCGCTTGAAAGGTCTGAGTACCATTCCAGGATTGTCTTGATTGTGTCGCCTGTGTTCTGCTGCACTGCCTTGATGTCCCGGCCGGCTTTCCGGGAAAGCCGGATGAATGTATGCCTAAACCAGTGGCTTGCGATCTGCCTGGCATATGGAAACTCAATGGCCTTGGCCCAATGCTTTACTATCCGGTTGGCTGTCTTTTCTGTGAAAGGAAAGAGCAGCTTGCCCTTGATGCCCTCATTCTCCCTCTGGAGCAGCCACATCTTCAAAGCTGATTTTACCTTGTCGGGCCAGTAAACGTGCCTCCATTTGTCTTTCTTGAAGTCATGGGTGTATGTGCGCATGTTCTGCCATTCAATATGCACAATCTCGGTTCCAACAACATCTGAAACCCTCAATCCTGTTTCAGCATGATACATGACATAGGCCTTATCCCTTGGGTTGTCGATTGCGTCATAGAGCTTTTTCAGCCAGATTTCAGGGATGTACTTGTCCGACTTTGATATTTTGCCGGACATTACCAATGCTTTTGATGCTGTTTCTGCCATTTTATGCCTTGTTTCTGTCCCCTTCTGCTAAGGAAGCGGACATAAAAATCAAGCTCCCAGACATTCCCAATCTTATTAAACAAAATAAAAAGAGGCCTGTAAGATACATAAAGGATTTGTTGAGCACCATTTGGCTTAATTTCTTTTTTTCTGCCATGATTTACCTCATAACTTCCATCATTGTCTTTTGCCTCAGCTTATTCAAAGGCAAAATCCTCTGATAGTCATAAGCGCCATCCTTGTAGAGTATGCCTTCATCAAGGAATTTATCAGGGTAAGTTTCCAGCTTTTCTGTTGAGCCATCATTGCGCTTCAAAAGAATGATTATCTTCCGGCACCCAAAATCCTTGAGATTCTTAATAACGCTATAGGACAGGCCAATGCCGTTATACATGCGGAAAATGTGGCTTTCATCCCTATGCGTGACAAAAACTCTATCTTTCCTTAATTCACCTACTGGCTTGTCAATGTATTTTATTTGCATTTTCTTGGTAATAATGCCCCGGTTACTTCGGGGTCACAAGCTTGCGGGGACGGGTAAGCCGTTGCCTTTCGGCTTGACTTCATAATCGGCGGCACAAAAATGAGCTTCACAAATTATATAAGAACAATCTTTGCAAACTGGCTTATTGCATTGTACACACTTATAAAAATTATTATTTAGCTTAATTTCTTTCTTACATAAATTACATATAAAAATTGATACCATTATTTGCATTGGGACTTTTTTAATCATAGTTTTTCACCCGAAATAATCCTTCAATCTTCTTTGAGATAATATGCTCGAAAGCCTCTTGATTTCCTTCTTTATGTTGCCTGCTTCCTTTGCCATGCCTAACCATGCAGGGCCATGGGACTTGATGTTCTCAGCCAGCCAAGCCACGTTCTTATTTGTGCTTTCATGAAGCCTAAACTCATTATCCTGCGCTTCCAGGATATTGCCACTTAGCTCAATCAGCTTGTCAACATCATTGAAGGTGCTCTTGCTTGTCAAAAGTGATTTCATCGCCTCGTCTGTCCTTGCGCGCCAGAGCTTGTTGTTTGTTTCATCCTCTCTTTTGCCCTTGGAATGATCTATCCAGAACTTTGAGTTATCCTCAAGCTGCAGGAAATACCTATCATCAATCTTTTCAAAAAGGAAATCGGAGAATATAGACTGCATCCTTGCCCAATGGCCTTCCTCCATTATGACTCCTTCCGTTTTTAGGCCAGCCTGCCTTAACTTCTGCGCATACTCAAGCATAATGTTGAAGCTGTCAATGTCTGAATTGTCAACCTCATCCGATATGAGTTCGCTTATCTGGATGATTACCTTATGAGGATTAATTATTATTGTTGCATTGGTGAAGTAGGCTATATCCTGGCTCAGGTTGTGGATTCGCACTTCTTTCTTGTTGAGGGCATTTAGCTTCGCCATTGAAAAATTTGACCTTTCAGTTATGGGCAGCTTGAAGCGGTGGAAATGTGTTGAGAGATTTTGAGATTCCGACACTCCCAACGAGGGCTTTCCGACACCCCTAGCAATGCCTCCTTCAAGCAATTCCAAGGCATTCTTTCCTTTGCTTGTTATTTTTGCATCGGCTGTTTCCTTTGTGATAAGGTCCTGCTTTTCCAGCTTGTAGAGCATACCATATATAGTCGAGCGCGCTATGCCGGTTCCCCTGGAGTATGCCTTGACATTGAACCTTTCCTTTGGGTTTGCAATGAGATACCCTAATAATTCATTTTCCTGTTTTGCAATGGAAGCCTTGGTGTGAGAGTGTGTCGGGTTTTGCATGTTTTTTCTCGTGGGGTGTCGGGGTGTCGGACAGTGTCGGGACACTTTTGGACACCCCCTTTTTTTAGACCGTCTTGAAATCGGAATTATCGGCTGTCGCCTTCAAATAAATTTCTAAGTGTAATATATGGATATCGAAAAGCATACAGTAATCCTGTAATAGCAATTACCCCCAATACAAATGCTGAACCTCCTATAATCGTGCTTGAATAATGTATAACAAAAACCACTATAAACACTTTGAAAATATTATTTGACATTTCAAATACAAAATCAAACCAAAATTTAATATTCTTAATTTTATTTTCTTTCATTTTTTACCTCGTTGGCGATTGCCGATAATGCTGGCGGTTTCTGGATTGACCGCACTATCTTGTCGTTATGAATTTGCTATCTTTTCTGAAACCACAATTTGCTCTACAAAAAAATATCCAATCTCTTAAATTCCAATTTGTGCTATTCCATGATTCTACTTCTGTTACATAAATTGACTTATTTACATAAGGTCTATGACAATCATCAATACATTTACCATAATTTAAATATCTATATACAACACTACCTAATATCATTACAATTATACCCAATAGTGCAATTCCAATTATTAAAATAATTTTTTTCATTTTCTCCTCCGTCAACAATTTAAGTTCGGCGTAGCCGAATTACGCTAATTTCAACGCCGATTTTGTGCAGTTCCGAGCTTCAAGCGAGGAATTGCACCAAAGTCGGTATTGGATGAAGTGCCGCCCTAACTTCCGACTATGTTTCAAAGGCGGCATACCGAAAAATCGGCGTTGAATTGGATAAAATGTTTGCGTAGCAAAAGCCCCAAAGGGGCGGCATTTTATCCAATTGTATAGGATTTAGCGAAGTTCAAGCGTATCTTTCGTCAATTCATTGGCTTGAATTTGCGATTTTTCCGCAGAAAAATCCGCTAAATCCTTATTTAACGACAACTCTACAAGAGTTGCTTGAGTGCGAGGTTTGACAATTCCATCTGTTTCTATCACTTTATATCTAACACCATCAAATTCTATAAATCCCTCTGGAATAAATGGCTTTTCTTTCATCTTTTTGCTTCTGAACCACATTTGAGTTGATATGTGAAAATTATCTTTAGCTAATCTCGATACTTTAACTGACCAAGGGCTTCTAATTGTTAATCTCTTTTTCTTTTCCGATAATACATATTGTTCTGGAATTTGAATTTCTCCCTTTATCATTTCTATTGTTTCCATTGTCAAACCTCGCATTTCGTTAAATTTATATAATTTTGCGAAGTGCCGAAGGCATTTGGGTGAGTCGCAACGAACCG